>JAQVOZ010000160.1 GCA_028702365.1 Candidatus Omnitrophota bacterium
TGAAGGAACCGCGCAGGTTGTCCGGTTTTATCTTGAGCACACACTTTTTAAACAAAGTGACTTTCATAAATTTTCCTATATTGGCCCGATGTTTAGAGGAGAACGGCCGCAAAAAGGAAGGCTTCGCCAATTTCACCATATCGGCGCAGAGGCAATAGGTTCAGACAGTATTTTGCTTGATGCCGAGATGATTTCAATGAGCCTTAAAATTTTGGATGAAATAGGTATCACTGAAAGAAAACTTCATATAAATACTCTGGGCTGCCAGCAGGATAAAGAAAGATTTATGAGCCTGCTTAAGAAAGATTTAACCGACAGGCGCAGTGAACTTTGCGAGGACTGCCAGAGGCGCCTTGAAAAAAATCCTTTGAGGATACTTGATTGCAAGGAAGAGAATTGTAAAAAAATAGCAACTTCCTTTTGTCTTGCCGAAACAAACGGCAAAACTTATCTTTGCGATGATTGTAAAAATAAGTTTCAGGACCTGCTGAAATTGCTTAAAAGTTTGGATATAGTTTATATCTATAATCCCTGCCTCGTAAGAGGGCTGGATTATTACACAAATACGGTTTTTGAAATTAAATCGGAAAGCCTTGGCTCACAGGATGCCATAGGCGCAGGCGGCCGGTATAATAACTTAATAAAGAATTTAGGCGGGCCGGATATACCTGCCTGCGGATTTGCCCTTGGCGTTGAAAGGATTATGCTTGCGTTAGATAAAAAAGAAGAAGTAATTAAGCCGGATGTATTCATTGCTGTCATAGGCGAAAATTTGCGCGAGGAATCTTTCAGGATATTACAAAATTTACGCAACGCCGGCGTTCACTGCGATACGGATTATTGCGCAAAATCTCTTAAGGGGCAGCTGCGCTACGCTGAGAAAAAAGGCATTAAGTTTGTATTGCTTCTTGCTGATGAAGAATATAAGCAGGGGCTGGTTATCTTAAAGGACATGGAAACATCCGAGCAGGAAAAAATAAAAAAAGAAGACATCATTGATGTAGTGCGTGGAGCCATAACAGACGGCGAGGGGATAGCATAATAATATGATAAATTCCAAATCACAAAAAAATTATAATAACCAAGATTCCAAACCGCAAACATTGAAATTTTGAAAATTGGAGATTGAACAACTATGTTAAGAACACACACGTGCGGAGAGCTTAGCCAGGATAATTTAAATCAGGAAGTGGTTTTATGCGGCTGGGTGCATTCCCGGCGCGACCACGGAAAGCTTATTTTTATAGACATAAGGGACAGATACGGTATTACGCAGGTTGTATTTTTTCCAAAACCTAACAAGGAAACTTACGAAAAAGCAAAGAGTTTAAGAAGTGAAGACGTTATAAAGATTAAGGGAACAGTTAATTTAAGGCCAAAGGGAACCGAAAACCCAAAGCTTAAAACAGGCTTCGTGGAAATCGGCGGGCTTGAGCTTGAAATTATAAATGCATCCCTGGATTTGCCTTTTCCTGTTGATGACACCATAGAGCCGGGCGAAGAGGTTAAGCTTACTTACCGTTATCTTGATTTGCGCCGGCCAAAGACGCTTGAGAAAATGGTCTTGCGCCACAATTTTAACCAGGCAATAAGAGAATTTTTAAACGAGAAAAATTTTATAGAAGTTGAAACGCCTTTTCTTACCAAATCAACCCCGGAAGGCGCGCGCGATTTTCTTGTTCCATCCCGGCTTAATCCCAATAAGTTTTATGCGCTTCCGCAATCTCCCCAGCTTTTTAAGCAGATTCTTATGGTTGCGGGTTTTGACAGGTATTATCAGGTGGTCAGGTGTTTCAGGGACGAGGATTTACGAAAAGACAGGCAGCCCGAATTTACCCAGCTTGATATAGAAATGTCTTTTGTCGATGAAGAGGATATAATCTCGCTGGTTGAAGCTTTTGTCGCGTATACTTTTAAGAAAGTCCTTGGTAAAGAAATAGAAACGCCTTTTTTACGGATACCTTACGGTGAGGCTATGGAAAAGCATAAAAGCGATAAGCCTGATATCGGAGAAGGCGAATACCGTTTTTGCTGGGTGGTTGATTTTCCGCTTTTCGAATATAATGACGAAGAAAAAAAATGGCAGGCATGCCATCATCCTTTTACCTCTCCAAAAATTGACAGCCTTGAGCTTTTAGACGGAGATTTATCCAAGGTAAAAGCGCGCGCCTACGATCTTATCTTAAACGGAGAAGAAGTCGCGGGCGGCTCGATAAGAATACATTCATCCCAGTTGCAGCAGAAAATCTTTTCTATTCTGGGAATATCCGAAGAAGATGCAAAACGTAAATTCGGCTTCCTGCTGGATGCCTTTAAATACGGCGCGCCAGTCCATGGCGGAATAGCTTTTGGCTTAGACAGGCTTTATGCAATTATTACAAAATCGGAAAGCATACGAGAAGTTATAGCGTTTCCAAAAACGCAGAAAGGAGTATGCTTATTGTCTGACGCGCCATCGCAGGTTGAATCCAAACAGCTTAAGGAAGTTTATATAAAAATGGTAGAGGAAGAAAAGAGGAATGATTAATATTCCGAAGCGCCTATGCCCGACGCTTAAAGGATTGCGTCGGTATTGCCATTGTAGGCTATATACTCAAAAAATCTCTCACGAGAGTACTCGTTCGATATTTTTTGAGAGCACTTCGGGATTAAATCTTCCGACTTCGTCGGAAAATTTAAGGAGGTTTCTATGAAGTATCTAGTAGCGTTATTGGGGATTGTTTTTTTAGGTGGTTGCCTTAGTAGAACCTACACGATAGAAAAACCGCGTACTAATTTAGAAATAAATGGTAACCAGGGTTATTTATTCGGTACTCCAAAAGAAGCAGCTAAACCAAACAAATTCGGCGAAACAAGGAAAGTTTCTGTGTTTGAAGTGGAATTAGGCCCGCATCACAGGACAAAAGCGAAGAAACAAGAAGTAAAACCAGAGGTAGAAGCAATCACTGAAGAAGAAATTACAGAAGAAGAGCCAATGATTGAAGAGCCTTCTGCAGCATCTTCGAGAAATTATGAATTATATACGGTCCAGAAGAATGATACTCTTCAGAAAATTTCAGAAAAATTTTACGGCACAACCAAGAAATGGAAAATGATTTTTGATGAGAACAGGGATGTTTTAAAAAGTCCGGACAGAGTTTATCCCGGAAAAACCATAAAGATACCTCTGTTGGGTAACAAAGAACAGAATACAGATTATCAATATAAATAAATAAAATCACAAATTACCACGAAAAAATGGTTTCCCATTTTCCGCCTTTGGCGGAATCCCGCTAGATAAAGAATTAAGGGGCGGGACGTGGTTATTCGTGCGCCCTATGGAAAAAATAATCGATATCCAGGATTTTTCGCATATACGGGAAATCTTTGGTATAGAAGACAAAAACCTTAAGTTTCTTGAAAAAAGATTCAACGTGGCTATCTCGCTAAAACCTCATGGTCTTTCCATAAGAGGCAAGGCTGACAATGCGAGTCTCGCGGAAAATTTTATAAGAAAAATGATGGAATTAAGTAAAGAAGGCTTAGTGCTTGACAAAGACGAGCTTAGCGATTTTTCCGGCGAAAAAGATTTAAAAGAAGGCCGGCGCCCGGCTGGCAGGAATCTGAAGGAAGAAAAAGAAGGCATAAGAGTATTTGCGGCTCATAAAAAGTTTGTTTTTGCAAAAACAGCGGGCCAGCAGGAATACGTAAAAGCAATGCGGGAGCACGATATTGTTTTCTCGGTCGGGCCCGCAGGAACAGGCAAAACCTATCTTGCTATGGCTATGGCCGTAAATTATCTTATGGAAAAAAGAGTAGGAAGGATAATTTTAACGCGGCCGGCAATTGAGGCGGGCGAGTCGCTCGGGTTTTTGCCTGGAGATATGTATGAAAAATTAGGGCCGTATCTTAGGCCGCTGTACGATGCGCTTTACGATATGATGGAAGCAGAAACTATTGAAGACTACAT
>JAQVOZ010000161.1 GCA_028702365.1 Candidatus Omnitrophota bacterium
GTATTTGCTGGTTGCCTTTATCTTTGCTTTGGTTCGGGTTAAACGAAAAAGCAATAATTTTTGTGGCAATTATGGGTGCCATTTTTTCTATTACGATAGCAGCAGATTCAAGCATAAAAAATATTCCGCCGTTATATCTAAAAGTAGGCAGGAACATGGGAGCGAGGAAATTTTCGCTTTTGTTTAGAGTCATTATGCCCGCAGCGTTGCCCTATTTTATACCGGGATTAAAACAGGGATGGTCATTTGCCTGGCGTTCGCTTATGGCGGGAGAATTGCTTTTTGTTAACCTGGGGTTGGGTTATTTACTTATGGTAGGAAGAGAGTTAAACGATATGAGCCAGGTTATCGCAGTTATGTTGGTTATCGCCACAATTAGCATTGCGATTGATAAACTATTTTTTGGTAGAATCGAAGCAGGCATTAGAAAAAGATGGGGGCTTAAAGCGTGAAACTGTCATGATGTGGGGTAAAAAGGAAAAATTAAAATTAGTTATCATAGGCCACGTTGATCATGGCAAATCCACGCTTATAGGAAGGCTATTGCTCGATACAAATTCCTTGCCAAAAGAAAAGCTGGAGGAATTAAAAAAGATTTCTGAAGAATTAGGCAAAGAAACAGAGTTAGCTTATTTATCCGATCAATTAAAAGAAGAACGCGAACAAAATAAAACAATAGACACTACGCAATTATTTTTCAAATCCAAAAAGCGCGAATATATAATTATTGATGCTCCGGGACACGCAGAGTTTATCAAAAATATGCTTACCGGTGCAAGCTTGGCGCAGGCCGCTGTGTTAATAGTGGATACGAAAGAAGGTATTATGGAGCAGACGCGCCGCCATGCATATTTGATAAAAATGCTTGGTGTGGAAAATATAATAGTTGTTTTTAATAAAATGGATTTAGTAAATTACAGTGTTAAAAGATTTGAAGAAATTAAAAAAGAATTTCTGAGTTTTTTAGGTAATTTGCACATAAAACCACTCTTTATAATACCGGTTTCTGCCAGGACAGGTTTAAATATTTCCAAACGATCTTCTCTCGCACCGTGGTACAAAGGGCCATTTTTACTGCAGGCATTGGATTCATTAACTGTGCGTAAAAACAAAAAAGACAATCCGTTACGTTTTTGTGTCCAGGATATCTATAGAAATAATGACGGGGAAATTATTGTCGGGAAAGTTATCTCCGGAATTTTAAAGCAGGGCGAAGAAGCGTTGTTGATGCCTTTGTATGGTAAGATAAAGATAAAATCAATAAAAATTTTCCCCAAGAATGTAAAACAAGCCAGCGAAGGAGAAAACATTGGATTAATTATTGATGGCGCAGCAAAAATAGCAAGAGGAGACATTATCGTTCAAAAGAAAAATCCGCCGCAGGCTTTAAACAGTTTTGAAGGGAATATCTTTTGGATGTCAGAAGAGCCGCTCGTTGCCAATACCGCCGTTACAGTAAGATGCAGTACGCAAGAAAGTAATTGTATTGTGGAAAAAATCCAAAAACGCGTAAACTCCTCAACATTGGAGACAATAGAAGAAAACGGACGAGAAGTCAGGATGAACGAAGCTGCAGTCGTAACTTTTAAAACAGAAAAACCTATGGTTATAGAGAAGCTTTCCTGCACAGAAGAACTGGGCAGGTTCACCCTGGAAAGAGGCCGCAATCCGCAAGGTATTGGCATTATCACGTAAGATATTCTATAAAAACTTTTAAGATTTTAGCAATGAAGAAAATGCTCAAAATATTTATTATATTGGCGCTTATTAACTACGCCGCCGCAGCCTGCGACAATGTTTATTTATTTGCCGTGTCTTTTCCTATTTTTGTTTTCTGCGGCATTGCTGTAATGGTCAAACTTCTAATAAAAATGTTTGTGGCTATATTTTCAGAAAAATATAGAAAAATATTTCAGGTGATAATTCCTGCAATATTTTTGTTTATCTACTTCGGATGGGTGCTTAATTTTTATTTTTTACCCGGGAGATATTCTTTAATAAGTTTAGTCGGCAATTGCGCATTTTTTATTTTGGCAATCTTTTTATGCCGTACTTTAATTAAAAAAACAAAGAAGAGCTGGCTTTCTGTAATTGCAAGTTCCCTGATATTTTTAGTTTTTATTTTTCTGTGGTGCACGTATAGCGGAAGGCTGTTTGGAAATATTACCTTATCAAAAAAAGAAGCATTAAAATCTTTGCCTTATATTATGTGGGCCCCGGCAGACAAATCCGCTGATTATGCTGGTGTTACCAAGTATGACCCTGCCAAAGCTTGTATTGGGGTAAATTTATATACATCTATCAACTTGCCAAAAGCTTATCTTATGGATATGGAAGGAAACATTCTGCATGCTTGGGCTGCGAAAAACAGCGGAAGCGAACATTGGTATGCTGTAGAGATGAATGAAAAAGGGGACATCTTTGTTCTGACGTATGAAGAGAAGTTCCTTTTCTGCGTAGGACATAATTCTATCATAAAATGGAAAAAAGACATAATTGCGCACCATGACATCGCGATTGCCGATAACGGAGATTTATATACTTTATCAAGAAAAAATAAATTTATTTTTAAATACGGGCTGCCCTTACCTATCTCGGACGATTATATTATGATTTTTTCCCCCGACGGAGAGTTTAAAAAAGAAATCTCTGTTTACAAAATTTTTAAAAAGAACATAAAGTTTTCTAATTTTGCCGAAGGCTATCTGCATGTGCTTAAATATGCATTTAACCCCATGACTTTTGCAAGAATGACCTTTCTTCCTAAAAATATGGAAGAACGAATAAAGGTTCTGAAAAAAATTAAGTTCGACATTTTGCACGATAACAGAATTCAAATAATTAACAGAGACGTTGAAGGCTTGTGTAAAAAAGGAAATTTGCTGTTATCGCTTAGAAATCTGGATTTAATTGCGATTGTGGATTTGGAAAAAGAAAGCATTGTATGGCAATGGGGCCCGGGAATTATAGAAATGCAACACTATCCTACATTATTAGAAAATAATAACATTTTGCTTTTTGACAACGGAACCACCCGCGGCTATTCCCGTGTAATAGAGCTTAATCCTTTGGCCGGGAATATAGTTTGGGAGTATAAAGCGAGCCCGCCGCAGGATTTTTTTTCGCCTTTCGAAGGTTCCTGCCAAAGATTGCCTAACGGGAATACGCTTATATGCGAGTCTGAAAGGGGGCGCGTCTTTGAAGTTACAAATGCCGGGCAGATAGTCTGGGAATTCTATAATCCAGAAATTGACGACTACCATAAAAAAAGGGCAGTCATATACCGTCTTATCAGAATTTTTGATTTGCCGGCGCACAAATAAAAAAGGTTTCAAATCTGTTAGAAAATGAACATATTTTTTGGTTATATTGATCCAGGCACCGGTTTTACTATTCTTAGCGCAGGAGGATGGATTATAGCATTCCTGTTTGGATTTTTCGGAGTTTTCCTGTTTTTTTTAAAAAGAATATTTCGGTTTATAAAAAGGCACAAAAAAATAATCTTAATTATTTTAATTATCATGGGGGCGTGTTCGGCTATAATAATAGGAGTGGTTATGAACAAGACAGCATCAAAATTCAACGATAAAATAATAATTCTGGGTTTCGACGCGCTAAGCCCGGAAATTATCGAGTCTATGATGGAGCAGGGGAAATTACCAAATTTTTCCCGGTTAAAAGAAAAAGGCTCCTATAAACATCTTTCAACAACCAATCCACCGCAATCCCCGGTAGCATGGTCAGGGTTTGCAACCGGTCAAAATCCCGGCAAAAACGGCGTTTTTGATTTTATCGTAAGGGATCCTAAAACCTACGAGTTGAGCCTTTCCCTTTCAAATGTAAAGAATGGAAAGCCTCAGCGGGTAATAAAAAGTAAATGTTTTTGGCAATATGCTTCTGAAAAACAAGTGCCTACAACAATTATAGCCCATCCTATTACTTTTCCG
>JAQVOZ010000010.1 GCA_028702365.1 Candidatus Omnitrophota bacterium
GCTCTTCCGATCTCCCAGGCAAAGACGCCTGCGGCGTAAAAAAACCAGAAAATTGCCGAAAGAACAACTGCGCCGATAATAATAGTTAGAATAAGGCCTTTTATGATATCCAAAATAAACGTTTTTAGGGTTGTTTTGTTAAAGCCGTATTTTGCCTCTATCACAAAAGTGTGATATGCAGAGAAAGGAATACTCAAAAGCCAAAGAGCGGCCCCAAGAATTCCCGTAAATATCAAACCGGTTAGAATGGGGCCCTGGTTAAAACTTCTTGCAATATTATCAATAAAGTTAAAACCGCCTGCCAATATAAAAAACAAAGTAATGATTATGGATATTGTATCTTTTATAAGATGAAAATTCGTATTTTCTTTAAGGTAAATTTGCGCAAGTTTGTATTTTTGCGCGTCATAGAAGCCTTCAAATTCCGAAGGCAAATCGCCTGATGCGTGTTTTACATTAAGCCGCTCGACAATTAAGTTAAGCAGATACTCAATTGCGATGATTGACAGAATTACTATAAGATAAATATTCATTTTTTTATTATATCAAATAAGCGAGCTATGTATTTATAAACTTTTCCTTCCACCTGCTTATTTCTCCTTCTATCATTGCGATTTCCTTATCTATTTCATCAACTATCCCCTGATAATAACGGATAATATCATCTGCGTGGCGGGGGTTTTCCAAAACGCGCGCTTTAGCATAGCGTTCAAGTTCGAGTTTTTCTTTTTTCTTGCGTAATTTTTTTATTTTATTAGAAATTATCTCATTATGCTTCTTAATTTCCTCTTCGCTTAATTCTTTGTCGGTATCTATTTTGGGTTCTTCTGCTTTTTGTTTTTCTTGCGGAAGTTTATCGCCGTTAGTTACAGGTTGCTGGCTATTAGCTCTATTCTTATCTTGTTCTTTTTTATGAAGATAATAATCGAAGTTTCCCGGAAATTTAGTAATGCACCCGTCTTTTACTTCGAAAACATTATTTGCAACCGATTTTACAAAATAGATATCATGGCTGATAAAAACAATTGTTCCTTCATATTCTGTGAGCGCCTTAATAAGCGCATCTACTGCGTCAACATCAAGATGCGTAGTTGGCTCATCGAGCAAAAGCAGGTTAGGCGGATTTATAAGTAATTTTGCAAGTATCAGCCGGCTTTTCTCTCCGCCCGAAAGCACTTTTACCTTTTTTTCTACGTCATCACCCTTGAACAAAAACGCGCCAAGAATTGTACGCACAGCCTCCGTAGTTACGCCTTCTTTAGCCGCATAACAGGCTTCCTCCAAAACAGTACTGTCGGCATTTAAAACATCCATGCGGGTTTGCGAAAAGTAACCCGTTGTAACATTATGCCCGACAGCGCGCACACCCTCATTCATATCGATTACGCCGGAAAGTATTTTAAGAAGAGTTGATTTACCGGCGCCATTTTCGCCTGCCAAAACCGCTTTTTCGCCTCTTATAATTTCAAAATCAATATTTTTATAAACCTGTATATCGCCGTAAGATTTGGAAATGCCGGTAAGCGCAATTACGCGGTGGCCGCCTGGCCGGGTTGAAGGGAAATGAAAATTTCTTATGCTTTCGCGCCGATCCTCCGGCACAACAACCAGTTCCATTTTTTCCAAAACTTTTTTCTTGGCACGGACCTGAGAAGCTTTATTTGGCTGGGCATGAAACCGGTCGATAAAACGCTGGTATTGCTCGCGGACACGCTCCTGCTCTTTTGCCTGCTTTACCAGATGGCTTCGCTGTTCATCCAAAATTTTACGATACTGCTCATAATTACCTTTTATTTTTGCAATCCTGCCATTTTCCAGAATAATTGAACAATTAGTAACTTCGTTTAAAAAAACTTTATCGTGAGAAATCATCACGAATGTTCCTTTGTAGTTTGCAAGATAATCCTTAAACCAAAGCGCGGCATTTAAGTCGAGATAATTCGTAGGTTCATCCAAAAGAAGGCAGTCATAATGGCAAACCAAAAGCTTGGAAAGTAATACTCTCATCTGCCAACCGCCGCTTAACTCTTTTATGGGGCGGTTGAAATCTCTTTCTTTAAACCCCAGTCCGCTTAATACTATTTTACCTTTATACTCAAGCTCAAAAAAACCAAGAGCCTCTAGCCTGTGCACTATATCGCCATAATGCTTGGTTGCAGTTTCATTGCTGGCCTCAAGGGCTTCTTTTTCTTTTTTAAGCCGCGCAATTTCGTGGTCCCCTTCAACTATTTCCTGAAGTACCGTGCGCTCCGAATGAAAACTTGATTCCTGGGGCAAGAAACCTATACGAAGGTTTTTATTGAACTGTATTGAACCGGAAGTTGCCTCCATCGCTCCAAGTATAATATTAAAAAGCGTAGATTTGCCCGCACCATTGGGGCCGATAAATGCAATTTTCTCTCCCCTGTTTATGGTTATAGAAACATTCTTAAATAAATCTCGCGCACCGTAGCTTTTTGTAAGTCCGTGTAGGGCAATCATATTTTTAGTTAAATTAAAGATTTTTTTGGGCAGCAGATACCAAATAGCAGATTAAGATTATCTGCCTGGCTGCAATCTACCATATGCTATCTATTGTACGGGTTTTCTGTTTGTTTATCGCTATAGCCTTCAGCAGCGCCTTCTGTAATGCCACCCACAGCTTTTCCGGCTGCGCCTACGGGCCTACCTACTTCCTGGGCAGCTTTATGGACAGGCTCACACGCCATTAAGAAAAAGGACGTCATTATACCAAGTATTATAATTTTCATTTATTCTCCTTTTTAAAAACATATCATATCCAATTATGCTTTTGTGCTCATTCAGGATAAAATCCCGCGCCAACAATTCTAACCTTGTTGTTAATAGTTATTTTTCTAAGATACGCAATCTTTTTGGAAAATTTTGTTTCGTTTGGCTTCGGCCACAAATACTCTATCCAGGCTGTATCTTTATCTTTTACAGCATTAACTATTGCCATTTGCGCTGCTTTGGCATCGGGATTTCTATAATTTTCTGCGGGCAAACCTTCGACATATTCAAACGCAGGATTAACAAGGTCGGCGCCGGTTTCTCCGGACGTAACAAAAACATAAGTATCTCCTGCGCTAAATTTTCCTTTCTTATCGGCAACAGCATCAAGGCCAGTCTGGCCCTTGGTTTTGATTAGTTCGGCTGCTTCATCAACTAAATTTCTTACCAATTGTTTCTTTTCTTGATACTTTGGCTCTTGCGCAGAGCCCGCACCAATAAAAAACAAGAAACAAGAAACCAGAGAAATGCAAATCGCCAATCTTATTTTTCTCATTTTTTATCTCCTTCTTTATTTACTGCTTTATAACCAAATCCGATGGCCGAATCTGGTCGGTATTGCTTAATATTTTTGCTTTTGAGAATTTAGGCTGTACTTCCGATATAACGATATCGCCGATTTTTGTTTTTTCCGCACCCAGCTCAACCCCTGTTTCGGGGTCAATTAAGGCGTCGCCTTTTCTGCAAACAACAAAAGTTTCTCCATTTATTATTCCGGTGTCAGCGCCGGCATTTATATAAACCAGCCCGTCTTTGACTGTAACCACTCTTCCCTGCCAGGGAATCATCGCTAACCTTTGGGAAATATATTCAACCGCCCTGTCAATTGCAATTTGCGTAGCTTTACCAAGAGGAGTTTTTTTGAAACTGGAACTGCCCACGCTGAAAGACCCGCTGTAGCCAACGGCAAAGCCCGAGGCATCAGCAAGGCCTTCTACCCTTTTTGAATCAAGTATCTCCCCTGTTGTTGAATCGATAATCTGGACAATAACCGCAATGTGCGCATCGGATTTTCCCATGCCGATATTGATACCATGGATGCTTAAACCCTGCCCTCCACCTTTGGTGTTTTCTTCAAACTCAGTAATATTTCCGGTTATAAGTATCTGCGCAGGTATAACTTTTCCTTTATTTGCAGCAAGAGACTTAGCCATGCGTCCGCTTTCTGCGAGATCCTGCTCCGAAAGCACAGCTCCTAAATCCTTGCGGCTTAAGACAATGAACATTCCGCTTTGTATGAGGGCGTCGCTTAACTGCGCTGAAAAATCATCTCCAAGCGCGATGTATGAATTTATACCGGAAGTGTTTTCAAAACGTGCAACTGCAATTGTTTTTTTAGGCCCGGGGAGCCTAGCTAAACCGGGTTGGCTTTGCGCAAAAAAGCTTATGCCGGTTGAAAATAAAAAGAAAAATATCAACAAAGGAAAAATATTTCTTTTAATCATGATACCTCCATGTTTTATACAGAAATAATACCACAAACTGTTTATTTGATTATAAGCAAAAAACTAAAATATTCAATTTAAATATAGCCAGCTTGGCTATAACGGAAAATGACAAGCAAAAAAACGGTTATCGTGCTTGGTTAATTTAGGTATTTCATCTATGCATCTTTGTTTGACATAAATACAGCGCGTGTGAAAAACACACCCGGAAGGAAGTTTGGTCGTAGCCGGTATTTCTCCTTTTAATATTATGCGTTTCTTCTTGCTTTGTGGGTTAATAACCGGAATAGCCGAGAGAAGCGCTTCTGTGTAAGGATGAATCGGATGTTTGTATAAATCGCGGCTGCTTGCGATTTCCATTATTTTACCAAGATACATAACTATGACCCTGTCGCTTATATATTCAATTATTCTTAAATCATGGCTGATAAAAAGATAGGTTAAATTGAATTTTTCTTTTAGTTCTTTAAGCAAGTTTAATATTTGCGCCTGGATTGAAACATCTAAAGAGGCAATTGGCTCATCAGCGATAATAAGTTTCGGCGTAAGCGCCAAAGCGCGGGCAATTGCTATGCGCTGGCGCTGGCCGGTTGAAAATTCATGCGGATAGCGCTTAACTGCTTCTTTTGAAATACCCACTAAATCCAGAATATTTTCTGCTTCAAGGAGCGCTTTTTTTGCGCCGGATAAACCATGGATAACGAACGGCTCACTTACTGTGCTACCTATTGTCATATGAGGGTTTAATGATGCGTGAGGATCCTGAAAAACAAATTGGATGTTGCGCCGGATTTTTTTTAACCTTGCTCCGTTTACAGAAGTTATATCGTCTCCTTCAAAAAAGATTTTACCGCTTGTCGGCAGAATGAGCCTTGCAATTACTTTTGCCAAAGTAGATTTACCGCATCCGCTTTCACCGACAAGGCCAAGAGTTTCACCCTGCGCGATTGCAAAACTTATATCATTTAGCGCATGAATGGGCGCGCCGGAAGACTCAAAGAAACCTGTCTTCGCCGGAAAGTATTTAGTTATGTTTTGTACTTTTAGAAGTTCGCCCATAGTAAATTA
Source organism: Candidatus Omnitrophota bacterium (assembly GCA_028702365.1). Classification (GTDB taxonomy): domain Bacteria; phylum Omnitrophota; class Gorgyraeia; order Duberdicusellales; family 4484-171; genus JAJYOP01. The sequence goes on from JAQVOZ010000010.1 coordinate 5,304, forward strand.
CAATTAAAACTGAAGTTTAGGCTAAGAAAATTTAATCTTAACCTTTTTCATACAAACAACATGCAGCCCAGTGGCCTTCTTTTACCTCTACTAATTCCGGGGTAATATCTTTACACCTGGCGCTCTTTTCCTTGCATCTTTCGTAAAATATGCAACCCGCTGGTAATTCTGTTAAGACTGGAACCGAACCTTTTAGGGTGTTAAGTTTTGCATCTTTATCTTCCAGTTTTGGTATTGAACCAAGTAACGCTTTTGTGTATGGATGCAACGGTTCGTTAAATAGATTTTGCGTAGATGCATACTCAACAATTACTCCTGCATACATAACCGCAACAAAATCAACGCGTTCTGCCACCACGCCAAGGTCGTGCGTTATTAAAATAATCGCTATTTTCTTTAAACCTTGTAAGGCCCCTATAAGTTCAAGTATCTGCGCTTGCACTGTTACATCAAGCGCAGTTGTCGGCTCATCGGCAATTAAAAGGCTTGGGAAAGATGCAAGCGCCATAGCAATTAAGACGCGCTGGCGCATTCCGCCGCTTAACTGGTGCGGGTAATCTTTGATTCTTTTGTTTGGTTCGGGAATCCCTACATCTTTAAGCAATTTTATAACTTCATTGGTTGCTTCTTTTTTATTTAAGTTACCGTGCAATTCTATCGCCTCTCTTATCTGCTCGCCTATCGTAAAAACAGGGTTAAGCGCTGTCATTGGCTCCTGAAAAACCATGGAAATTTCTCTGCCACGAATCTTGCGTAATTCTTCCTGCGAAAGCCTTAATAATTCCTTACCTTTATATAATATACTGCCACCAGGGGTTATTTTAGCCTGATTTGGAAGTAACTGCATAATCGACAGAGCGGTAACGGTTTTTCCGCAGCCGCTTTCGCCAACCAAACCTAAAGTCTTACCTTGTTCTAAAGAAAAACTTATTCCCCTAACCGCCTTCACCTCGCCTGCGTCAGTGAAAAAGGAAGTGTGTAAGTTTTTTACTTCTAATAAGCAATTATTCATATATCTGATAACTTTTATATTTTCAATTTCGGGTCAAGCGCCTGCCTGATTCCTTCGCCAAGAATATAATAAGAAAGGCAGGTTATAAATATTGCAATGCCGGGGAATAAAATAAGCCACCAGGCAACTTCCATATATTCACGTCCAGCGGTTAAAATGTTTCCCCAGCTGGGCGTTGGCGGCTGCACTCCAAAGCCTAAAAAACTTAAACCAGATTCCATAAGTATTGCTCCGGCTACTCCAAGAATAAAAGATACATAAACCGGCGTAAGCGCATTAGGCAAAATATGCCGGAAAATTATCCGTGCATCAGAGGCTCCTATTGAGCGGGCGGCCTGAACAAATTCTCTTTCCTTTAAGGTCAAAAATTCTGCACGAACCAATCTCGCGATAGACATCCAGCCGGTTAAGCCTATTACAAACATTACAATCCAAATACTTGGGCCAACTATTGCAAGAACTGTAAGCAACAAGAAAAAAGTGGGCACTGAAAGCATTATATCTACCAAACGCATAATCAATGAATCAATCAACCTTCCGTAATATCCGGAAATACTTCCCAGAATAACACCGATTATCGTTGCTATAGCTATCGCGATAAAACCGATAGATAAAGAAATACGTGTTCCGTAAATCATCCGGCTTAATACGTCTCTACCTAAATCATCTGTGCCTAAGATATGCGCGGCTCCCGGAGACTGCAGGACCTGTTCCATATTTATAATATCCGGGTCATAAGGAGCCAGGAGTGGAGCAAAAATCGCAACAGCGAAAAGCCCAAACACAAGGATTCCGCCAATTACTGCAAGCTTATTTTTCTTAAATCTTTTCCAAAACATAACTTAAGTTTAACTTATCTTACTTTACTCTAATTCTCGGATCTGCAAGCGCATACCCTATATCTGCCAGTAAATTGCCAAAAAGTGTAAGTATGGATACGATAACTACCTCGGCCATAATCACATGAATGTCCCTCGCCATGGCAGCCTGATACAGAAGCTGGCCTACACCGGGAATAGCAAATATAGTTTCAAAAATAACACTTCCACTGATTAAACCAGGAACAGAAAGCCCGGTGATAGTTATTATCGGCAAAATTGCATTTCTTAATGCATGTTTATAAACTACTTTGCTTTCAGGCAAGCCTTTTGCTCTTGCTGTTACTATATATTCCTGGCTTAAAGCCTCCTGCATGGTGCTACGCATATACCGTGATATACCGACCAGGCTTCCAAAAACAGTTATAAATATCGGTAAAAATAAATGGCGCATGCTATCGAAAATTTTATTTATCCAAGATAAATTCTCGTAGTTTAACGACCTTATGCCTGAAACAGGAAGAATATTTAACCATACGCCTAAAATAAGCTGCAAAATAAGTGCAAGCCAAAATACCGGCATAGCAAACCCTACAAACACCCCCACCGTTGTCAGCTTATCGGATAATGAATTCGGCTTAACTGCCGAATGTATGCCGATGGGTACCGCGATAAGAAAAATAAAAAACATAGAAATGCTGTTTATAAGAATTGTGATAGGGAGCCTTTCTTTGATTTTATCCCATGCGGGGCGAGAATCGCTTGAAAAAGACCTTCCAAAATCAAATTTTGAAAAATTTTTAAGCCAGATAAAGTATCTGATATGAACAGGCTTATCCAAGCCCCACTGCTTTTCGTAAATTGCCCTTATCTCCGGGGTCATCCTTGGATTCAAATCAGATACCGCATCTGTAGGCTTTCCCGGAGCTAAATTTATAAGGAAAAAAGAAACAAGGGTTATGCCGAAAAATGTGATGAGCAGCTCGAGCGATTTTTTGGATAAATAGTTTAACATAGATTAAAAAAACCTATTCTTGTATACGGTATTTCTGTAAATTTTTCGGCACGTACCACTTCTCTATATTATACCCGATTCCTATTGGTGTAGGCGCAATCCCTTCAAATCTTGCGCTTACTATCGGCAAATTATCCGGCACATACAAAAAGATATACGGCAATTCTTCAGCGAGAATCTCCTGAATCCTGTAATAAGCCTGCTTTCTTTTTTCGATATCAAAAGTCCTTCTTCCTTTCTCAAGCAACTCGTCCACTTCCTGATTTTTGAAACTTACAAAATTTAATTCTTTTTCTTTTATTTTTGTCGAATGCCAGATATCGTATTGATCGGGGTCAAGCCCTATGCTCCAGCCCAGGATTACAGCTTCAAAACGCTTTTTGTCGATAAACCAATTGATAAAAGCGGACCATTCAAGGCTTCGGATATCAACTTTTATACCAACCTCTCTTAACCGATACTGTATTATCGTTGCAGTTTTTATTCTTGTAGTATTGCCCATATTGGTAAGTATGGTAAACTCGAATTTCTTGCCATTTTTTTCAAGGATACCGTCTTTGTCTATATCCTGCCAGCCTGCATCCCTTAAAAGCTCTTTTGCCTTTTGGGGATTATATTCATATTTTCGGACATTTGGGTTATACGGCCAGGTATTAGGAACATAAGGGCCGGTTGAGATATTGCCCATGCCAAGGAGAACCCCTTTTACAAGTTCTTCTTTGTCTAAAGCATGAGCTATTGCCTGGCGTATTTTTTTGTCGGAAAACCACGGATGTTTAAGATTAAAACCGAGATATGTATAGGAAAAGGAAGGGTACTTGAATTTTCTGTAATTTTTTTTGAAGAATTCACTCTGCGTTTGTTTTTTATACTGTAAAGGCGATAAACCAATCCAATCAAGGCCCTGCGTCTTAAGTTCCAGAAACATTGTAGTCGGGTCTGGTATAATTCTAATTACAACGCCATCCAGATAGGGTCTGCCCTCAAAATAATTATCATTTGCTTCAAGTATTACTTTTTGCCCCGGAACCCATTCTTTGAATTTAAACGGCCCTGTTCCTACGGGCTTTCTGGAAAATTCTGTTTTATTTATATCTTCCTTTTCCAGAATATGCTTTGGTAAAACCACAAGGCTTCCCCAACTGGCAAGAGCCGGCGCAAATGGTTTCTCGTATGTTACTTTAAAAGTATATTTATCCAATACTTCTGCTTTCTTTACCTGAAAATAATCTTCTTTGTAGGCGCTTAGTGTTTTTTCATTAATAATAGTTTCATAGCCGAACAAAACGTCATCAGCTGTAAAGGCAGTGCCATCCTGCCATTTTATTCCTTTCTTAAGATGAAAAGTTATAACCAGCCCATCTTCGCTTATCTCCCAGCTTTGCGCCAAATCTCCTATTAAGGTAAGGTCTTTATCATATTTAACAAGGCCGTTAAATATAAAGCCGCTTACCTCATGCGATGCGCTGTCTGAAGAAAGCATGGGTATAAGATTGCTTGCCTCAGCGCTGGAGCCAATTATTATTTCATCGCCATAGGAAAAGCTGTTGCTTTGATTATTTTGGGCAAGTGTCGCTATGTGAACAAAGAAAAAAGAGGCAGAAAAAATAAAACATATATTGCAAAGATGACGATAAAAATACATAAGGAGAGAAAAAAGCAATTTTTCAAACGCTACTGGGAAAACCCTGTAAATTATATGAGCAGGCTCAACAATATAAACAACGGCTCGTTAAATTCAATACCCACCCTGTAACTATCCCCCTCTTTCCTTGACCAACGCACTTTTCCTTCCAGCATAAGCGGAACTTTCTTCTTGGTAGTTATCTCTATCCTTACTTTAGCATCCAGAGGAAGGGGTTTAGTTGTTTCTATGCCTAATCCTTTCGGGCTTATGTCCTTACAAACAAAGGTTCCGGAAGATATATCCTTAAGCACATAGCTGCCGGGCATTGAGCAAACAGTCCTGTCAAATATTCTTTTTTCATTGAAAGCGCGTTTCGCCATGATGCATGCCTCCTTTATGCTTAATATTTAAATAACACCAAATATTATATTATCTTCTCGAGACTAAAAGGCAAAATTCTGTCAAAAGAAACCCCGGCGCGCCATTTCCCATAAACGCTATTGCACCAGCAAACTTTTCCCTCAACTTCGATGGGCCCGCTTTTGAGATTAGAAATTTGCATTTTAATACTGCCGTTAATCGACAAGGGTTCTGCGGCTATTATACCTGCACCTTTATAGCTTATATCATTGCAAGATATCTCTTGCGGCTTTTCTCCTGCAACTTCGCATACACCCTTTAAGAAACAAGCAAACCTTTGATACGCACGCCTATAACCATAAAGTTCCTCATTCATCGCTACACCTCCCTTTGCCCCGGTAACAGCCGGGGTACAAAGTTATTATAATAATTTTACCCCTTAGTAAAATTAAATCAACACCTAACAAAGTATTTTCAGCAAAATTTTCTTCTCCTGCGCAAAAATTCATATTAAATTATGGGATTTTTCCTCCATTAACTTGTTCTATGGCACTTAAACCTGCCGGCGGAAAAATGTTAGTTACCGCCTTGCTGGCGTTTACACCAATTGTCTCCATACCTATCGGCAGGGTAACCGCAGCGCTCTGCTTCCCGACTGATGAGGAACTTGCGACAGGAAGTTTCTGGCGTATATGCAAATGCCTTCCGTATCTGCTACGAAGTGATAAAGGAAACGGCAAAAAGGAACCTTCGGTTTTTATGGCAATTTCCGGGCATTCTTCGTTAGTAAGCGGAAAATTGAAACTCATATCAATTGCTTCGCTGCAATCTTTGCTTGCCTCTGCAACAACATCATCGGTAACAAAGAAACCATAAGGAGCCATACGCGCATATAAAAACCTGATGAAACTTTCCAATCTTGGCAGATATTTAAGCGCGATAGACAATCCTGCCCGCTGATAATAAATATGAAACTTTTCAGAAATAGCTTTTTTCAGCTCTTCGGGATAACGTAAGGGGCTTGTTACATCTGCGTCAAAAAAAACAATCTTGCGCTTTGCATTTGTAAGGCCGTCCGGGTGTTTCCAAGAGAAACGCATAGCTGGAAACTTTCCATACATAAAAGGCTCTACTTCGAAAAGTCCCAAAGCTTTCAATTCGAAAGCCAGGCTATTTATAATATTCTCCTTGTTTGAAATATCTGAAACCAGCCCGAAACCGCTGAAACGCTTAAAATCGCGGTAGCGGTAGCTCCTGTGCAGCAACTCTTTAAAATCTTTTTTTATAATATCGTTAACCTTATGCAAGTCGCCCAAAGCAAGGCCGTAATAATTTGAAACAAAATATCCGGTTCCAGGGTCGAGCGAAAGGAAAAAATGAGAAACATCCACTCCGGCTCCTCCATATATAGCTGCTAAAGGCAGTCCTGCGGGGTTTACCGTTTTTCTTATCAGCCTGTCCAGTTCAATATCATTTTTGGACAAGAGCATCCGCATCCGCTTTTCATTTTCTTTTAAAGCAACGGGAGAAGAGCTTCTTTTTTTGGCAGCTGAAAACTTAATTTTTCTTACGTGCGGATGGGTGATTTGGAAAATATCCGTGTAGGCTGCCCAGCTTTTGCCTTCAGGTTTTTCACCGATAAAAGTCCTGCCGTCAGAATTAACCCACACCGGATAAATTATTCTATGCGAAGACATTTTTTCTTTATTCTTTGCCGGCTTTGCCGCTGAACTGCCCCTTTTCGGCAATGACGTTAAAGAATCTTCGGTAAATTTATTTCTCTCCTGAAAATATTGCCTGCCCAAATCTGTCAACCTGACGCTATAGCTACCGGAAACAGAAAGATAGCCCTGGCGCTCTCCCCATGCGAACAACTTACCAACGGTAATGACAGAGTGCGCGAACAAAGAATGCTTTCTGGCTAATCTATCTGCCTGCTTCAGGCTGACCTCCTGGCCTTCCAGCAGCAAAGGAACCTGATCAAGCATAACCATAAAATAAATGCCGTAATCAACGCCGGCTTTTGTGCGGTATTTCCTTTTCCGCCCGGAATCAGCGGCAGACGAACCTGTTTGTCTTTGGAATTTACCAGTTACCTGTGCGCTGGCGCCGGTAAATGCCTGCGGCACAACAACAATGCCAGCCGGGCTTATCCTGTTTGCCCCTAAATCGGCCAATCTAAATGTAATAACAATTCGCGTTCCTTCTCTAACCGGCGAATTGCCGTCAATACGTTCACGCATTCCGTTTCTTCTAAAAAAGACAGCTTTACTGTTCCTTGATTCAAAAACCACTTTGCCTGCCGGCTCAGAAGTAAACGCCTCTATGATGCAATCGAACCCGTGGTTAGGTTGAACAAAGTTGCCTCTTACATCCATTCCCAGTCCGATGTCTCTTATGACAATCTGGGTAAAACCGCCAAATTTTCTGATTGCAATGCAGGCATACCGTCCGGTATGCATATACATATTGTCGGCAATATGGCTAAAAAGTTCCGCATATTTTGATACAACCGGATGGTTAACACCTAATCCGTTTTGAGAAGCAAATTCCTGCGCCATGCGTTTGTATTCTCCAAACATAAACGGCAAAGCGATAAACCCTGCCTTACTGAAAAATTTAGGTACATTTTCCATATAGCCGGTTTTCCTGTTGTCATTTTTTTCCCGCAGAAGTTCAAGCAGGACCGTATCCTGCTGCAGCGTCAATTCTGCGTTTACAATTGAGGCTGAGCTGGAACGGGAAACCCGCGCATCAAAAGCTAACAGCCGGCGGCTGCCAGAGTCAGCCTGTATAGGAAAACGCATACCGTGCGCCCAATTCAGCCGGTGCTGGGCAGGCCTGTAGCCCATATTACCCAAAGCTTTTATGGCGCCTATGGTTTCTTCTCTCCAATCTTCTCTATCCAGTACTTTAAGCAGCATCATTGCGCCCCTCTCGCCGGTTAAAGCCAGGCATTCCCGGGCGTGGCCTTGAATGCTCATATCATTGACGGAAAGTTTTTTTATAACTGCCTCAATCGCAGGTTTTGTTCCGACAAGACACAAAGCATACATTGCAGCTTTAACAATATAGTAATTTTCGTCAGCGCAAATTCTTATTAAAGCCGGAACTGCTTTGGCGCTGCGTATTTGTCCAAGGGCCTTTATGGCTGAAGTACGGCTGTGATAGGAAAAATTTCCCAGTGCTATTTCGGTTAGTTGCGATACTATTGGCTCGCCTATTCCAACAAGACCATCTATTGCCGCCGCACTCACATCTTTCCTGCTATCTTTTATTTGCCTGATTAAATCCACTGCGGAACTTGATGCTGCCTTTTTTGACTTCTTTACCGGAATTGCCGCGACAGCCTCTCCTTCAATTTCAACCACAAGCCCGTTACGGCACACAGGAGCGCCTACTACCGAATGCGGGGCGTTCCTTGAAGCTGATTTTTGTAAAATTGTTCCTGCGCTTTTAATTATGCTTTCGGCATCCAGAGGGTATTTAACGTAAGTCCTTATGCGACAAACCGCATCCAAAGACGTTCCAATTCTATATTTTAAACTGCCTAAATTTTCCGGATGCATAAGGTTTTCTTCAGAAATAAGATAAGCAATGTTATCCAGGGTAAGTTCTGTTTGGCGCCGGGCATTGGGGCCAACCCAATCGTTATCATTAGCTTTAATTTTTAAAATCGCAATTGCGCCGCGCGGAGGTTTAGATTCATAATAATCAGCGGTAACAGCATCCCAAAAAATTTCCGGTTTGACGCCAGGCGTATCATCTTTTAACGCGTATATATTTTTTGCTGCGGCTTTTAACTGTTTTTCTGAATTAAGAATTTTTTGCGCGGCTGCCAATTTGAGAAAGTCTCCCCGCTTCTCGCTCTCTGGAAGTTCTTTTAATTTTTCGAAAAATATTGCCTGCAGATGCACAGGTAATGCCCCGACAACAGTAGTATGTTGGGTATATTCACCGCGTATAGAAGCAGTCCCGGAAATAAATGTATGAAGGTATAAAACTTTGCCTTGCGGGATGATAACCACTTTGGCCCTTTGGAATTTCGGCGGATTGCGCTTGGTTGCCACGCCGCTTTCTAACTGTTTACCGCTATACTCGTGAGCGCTTACCTGCAAAATGTTTTTTATTCCTTTTACGATAATATCGCGGCGCTTGCTTTTATCTATCGCTATAAAGTCGATGATTACTCCGCCGGTTTTTAAATCTCTTGTTCCTGCCATGCCAATACCGGTTGCTGCCGGATAATCAAAAGGCTTATCGCCGTAAAAACAGCTGCGCACATCATTAAAAATCTGATAGTGCTGTTTACCCTGGAAGGTGTAACCGACGATATCCGCCATGTAGTTACGCTGCTCAACGACATCTTTAAACTGCAGCCCTTCTTTATCGAGTATTGCTTTTATTTTCTCAAAGGCGGCTGTTGCCTGCTTTTCAAAATCAGGCGCAGAATTATCGTTTAGGCCGCGGGCAATAATCCAGCGTAAATTTTCAAAAGCAATTTCATAGTAGGGAATTTTCTCTTTACCCTTAAGGCCTTTGGCGTATTTGAGAGTTAGTTTTGCTTTTTGCCCTTGTTTGGGAAGAAATGCGGTAAATTCTATTTCAACGAGCCTGCGTTTTTTCTCTAAAGGAGCCTGGGCAATATAGCTTGCAAGCGGAAGATAATGAATAGAAAAATATCTTTTTACTATACCTGAATAAACTGCCTTTAATCTCAGATACTCATTATGGTTTGCTGCTGCCATAAAAATCCGCAAAGAATAAATTATGGCATCAGCAGGCAGGTATTTGGAAGCTTGCTTAAGGCAATCTTTTAATTGTTTTTGGCGGGATAGGCGGGAATCCGGAACAACTTTTGCATTGATTTCATAATAACTTCCCTTATCGACGCGTGAAGTTGCAATACAGGAAGAAGAAGTTTTATGTGATTTCTGCCAATCATCGTATTGCCGCCTAATGAATGCAATTAATTCATTTTCTGAATTCCAAACTGCAGAATAAGCCTGTTCGCTGATTTTTTTTGCTAACGCATCGGGAAATTTCTTAAGCTCATTGGCTAAAATTTCTCTTATAGCAGCTGGATTTAAAGGCTTTGGCTGCGGTGCTGCCTTCGCTGAGAGCGAATTTACGGGAAGGCTTAAGCGTGAACCTTTTATGCCAAACCTACATAAAACTCCGCGCTTTATCCCCCAAGAATACGGAACGGAAACAAACGCGCTTGAATACGGAACGAGCGTAGTTTCTCGCGCAAATTCCTGCGCTAATTGTTTTAAAAGCGGGACATCGGCAAGTATTGTTTTTTGGCTTGTCCGGGGATCGGTTAATTCGAAGAATTCAGGAACGCTAAACAATAAAACGCCTTCATCGTTATTCTTTGCGCGGGCGATACCGGAAAGAATACTGCGTATCTTTTGCGGTTCCCAGCTCGGTGGTGCTCTCGGAGCAATCTGAGCCGTTATTTGATGCGGCGTTATGACATCGGTTGCTGCCACATGCTTAAACTTCCGGCTAAGACCTTCTTGAATGCTTGGATTAGAAAAATCACCATCTATCAACTCGAATCTGCCGCG
>JAQVOZ010000162.1 GCA_028702365.1 Candidatus Omnitrophota bacterium
TTATATATTGAGCCGGCAAAAAAGATTGCGGCAAGCGAATTCAAACTTGGAATAGCAAGCGCCCAGGTTAAATCTGCTATTATGCTTGCTTCGCTTTATGCAAATGGTACAACTGCAATCACCGAGCCTTGCAAGTCGCGCGACCATACAGAACGAATGTTGAAGCTCTTTGGGGTAGACTTGATAACCAAAGATACAACTATTATATTAAAGCCTGCTAAAGAATTAATATCGCCAAAAAAACTTTTTATACCGGGAGATTTTTCTTCAGCTGCATTCTTTATAGTGTTGGGGCTGATATCAAAAAATAGCCGTATAGTCATTAAGGATGTAAACATTAATCCTACGCGCTCTGGTCTGTTAAATGTATTGAAACGTATGGGTGCAAATATTAAAATACAAAATAATAAAAATGCTTATGAGCCATATGCAGATATTGTGGTAGAAAGTTCTCATCTCAAAGCTACTGTAGTTACGCAGGAAGAAGTGCCGTCGATGATTGATGAGATTCCTGTTTTGTGCGTGGCCAGCGCTTTTGCGCAAGGAAAGACCGAAATTAAAGGGGTTAAAGAGCTAAAAGTAAAAGAAACAGACAGAGTCAGATCAATGATGGTTAACCTAACCAAGGCAGGTGTTCGTATCTACGAAGAATCTTATGGCAACGATTTAAAGATTGTGATTGCGGGTAGGTCTAACCATAAGCATGGTAATTTTAAGAGTTTCCATGACCATCGCACTGCAATGAGCATGATAATTTTCGCTATGGCGTTAAATAGCGAAAGTAAAATCGACGACACCCTTTGTATCAATAAATCGTTTCCTGAGTTTATTCCTCTGATAAAATCATTTTATAAATGAAATTAATCCATTTTATCCATAATAAGAAAGAATACTGGGGAATACTCGAAGAAAAAAATATAGAAATTCTCAAGGAAGAGCCTTTCAAAAGCATTAAACCGCTTTCAAAAAAAATCCCGCTGGGAGGTATAAAATTTTTGCCTCCGGCAAAACCTACCAAAATTATTCTCATAGGCCTTAACTACAAAGATCATGCGCGTGAACTTAATATGGTGCTGCCGAAAGAACCGCTTATTTTTTTAAAGCCGACAACTGCGTTAATCGGGCATAACGATTCAATAATCTATCCAAATTCGGTTAGGCAGCTTGATTATGAAGCTGAACTTGCAATCGTAATGAAAAAAGAATGTAAAAACATAAAACCAAAAGATACATCAAAATATATATTAGGATACACATGCCTTAATGATGTAACGGCAAGAGATTTGCAAAAAAGAGACGGCCAGTGGACCAGGGCAAAATCATTCGATACTTTCTGTCCCATAGGGCCATGGCTTATTACGCAGGTTAACCCGCAAAATTTGAATATCCGTTCATATCTGAACGGAAAATTAAAACAAAATTCCAGAACTTCAGAATTTATTTTTCCGCCGGATTACTTAGTATCATTTATTTCGAAAATTATGACCCTAAATCCGGGTGATGTAATCTCAACCGGAACCCCTTTTGGTGTGGGTCCAATGAAAAAAGGAGATAAAATTGAAGTTGAGATTGAGGGTATCGCAAGGCTTCGAAATTACGTAAAATAAAATTAATCCCCTTGCCAGATGACCGCGGGCTGCCGCAGGCGTGCCCGCGGTCAAACGGCGGAGCGGGACGTCGCCCCCAAGGAGGGGCTCCAGAATGAATTTAATTCTAACAATCTGCAAGTATTGGGTTTTAATAGCGTTGCTGGGCACAACAGCCTGCGCATACAGGCCAAGGATAATTACGCAGTGCATACCGCAGGCAGAGCAGTGTCTCATTATGAAAGAGCCAGCTCATTTTTCTTCTAAGGAAAAGTTAATGTATAGTGCGTCGCTGGGCGGTATACCCTCGGCAAACCTTGTTTTGGAAATAAAAGGCATTGAACAGGTTAATAACCGTGATTGTTACCATATAGTAGCAAATGCCGGACCTAATAGTTTTTTTTCCTTCTTTTACAACATCAAATATCAGGTTGAAACATATATAGATAAAGATAGCGGATTGTCCTTAAAATTCTATAAAAAGAAAACTTTCAGGAAAAAGGTAAACGAAGAAACTATTATTTTTGACCGGGACAAAAAAATGGCGCAATGTGAATATAATGACAAGCGTAAAAAAGAAGTAATAATTAACCAAGATACCCATGATTTACTGTCTTTTTTATATTACTTTCGTATGAAAGGCTTAGAGCCGGATAAAACATATGATTTTAGCATACTTTATAACGGTAAAATCTGGCCATTTAAAATGAAGGTTAATGGCGTATATCTTATGAAACTTAGGGACGGCAGGTGTGTTAATGTGTTTTCAGTAAAATTAACCTCTGAATTGATAAGTAAAATAATGGGTGCGTCTGCCTTGGATGCCTTTGTCAGCGCTGATGCGATGCGTACGCCAATATTTTTTACTGCAAAGACAAGAATGGGCCAGTCTGATTCTGTCCTTTTGAACATCGAATGCATAAAGAGCGCAGGGCAATAAAACACATGAAAGCATTCACTCAATATCTGGCGTTTAATACAAAAGAAAAAATAGAATTCATAAACATTACCGATAAGATTCAGGAAATTGTTTCAGAATCTCAAATAAAAGAAGGTTTATGCCTTGCTAGTGCAATGCACATAACTGCCTCGGTATTTATAAATGACGAAGAAGATGGTTTAAAAAAAGATTTTAAAAAATGGCTTGAAGAACTTGCGCCTTCCGGCAAAAAATATTTTCATAATCTTACAGGAGAAAACAATGCTCATGCACATCTTAAGCGCACCATTATGGGTAGAGAAGTGGTTTTGCCGGTAACTGCCGGGAAATTAGATTTTGGGCCATGGGAGCAGATTTTCTACGGCGAATTTGACGGACAGCGCCCGAAAAGAGTTATTGTAAAAATACTGGGTGTATAGGCTTTTGTGCATCTTGGGCAGTTTATGAAACGGGAAAAGCAAAATTTTGAAAATCGACCCTGTTTCAGCGGATAAGTTTATAGAAGCACTTCGTGATTTTCATATTTTAACTTCAGCGTAACCAGCCGTTTAGCAAAGCAAATCCGGTAAGATTTATATTGTATTTTTGCCGCTCTAGTATATAATTTTTTTTCAAGCAGGCTAAGCTTCCCATTAATAAAAATATTATGGATATAGCGCCTAGATATAACCCAAAAGAAGTCGAAGAAAAAATTCTTAAAGAATGGCTTGAAACTGGTTTGTTTTCTGCAAAACTCAACAAATCAAAAGAGCCTTTTTTAATCGTTATCCCGCCGCCCAACATAACAGGAATTTTACATATGGGCCATGCCTTAAACAACACCCTTCAAGATGTACTTATAAGGTTTAAAAGAATGCAGGGTTATGAGGCTTTATGGATGCCGGGCACAGACCACGCAGGTATCGCAACGCAAAATGTCGTCGAGCGCGACCTTGCCAAGCAAAATTTGAAAAAAGAAGATGTGGGGAGGGAAGAATTTATAAAAAAATTGTGGCAATGGAAGGATAAATACGGCTCAACCATAATAAGCCAGCTTAAAAGCCTTGGGTGTAGCTGCGATTGGCAGAGATTACGTTTTACCATGGATGAGCCTTACAGCGAAGCAGTTTATGAAGTATTTGTGCGATTATATGAAAAAGGATTAATTTATAAAGGCAAACGTATTATCAACTGGTGCCCGCGCTGCAAGACCGCACTTTCCGATGAGGAAGCTACTCACAAAGATATAAATGGATGGTTGTATTATATCAAATATCCCGTAAAAAAAGGTACTGTACAGGGCCATGCTGCAGAGTTTGTCATAGTTGCTACTACCAGGCCGGAGACTATGCTCGGAGATACCGCAGTTGCGATAAA
>JAQVOZ010000163.1 GCA_028702365.1 Candidatus Omnitrophota bacterium
ATCTATTATTTTAAATTTATATCCCGGAGTTATATAAAAATTTGTTTCGAATGTATTAGCTTTTACGCGAAATTCGCCCGACCCGTTTAAGAAACTTGCAGCTTCCAGGCTTCTTACAGAGGTCGTCCCAACCGCGATAATTCTTGAACCTTTGTCTTTCGCGTCGTTTATGGTATTTGCGGCGTCTTTCGATATCGTAATAGCTTCGGAGTCCATTTTATGTTCGCGGATATCATCAGACTTAACGGGCCGAAAGGTTGCAAGGCCGCAATGCAAAGTTATATAAACAACTTTAATGCCTTTTTCCTTAATTTGTGAAATGAGCTTTTCGGTAAAATGCAAGCCTGCTGTTGGCGCTGCCACAGCGCCTTCTTTTTTCGAATAAATGGTCTGATATTTTTCAAAATCATCGATTTCTTTTTTTATGTAATGCGGCAGCGGAGGTTTTCCCAACTCATCAAGGTATGATATAAAATTTTTGGGGAAAAATTCCAAAACTCTTCCTCCCTGCAAAGTTTTATCGATTATCTTTGCATAAAATCCTTCTTTATCAAAACTGATCTTTTCTCCGGGCCGTGCTTTTTTACCGGGATTAGCCAGAACCTCCCAAATATTTTTTTCTTTTTCCTTCAGCAGTAAAATTTCGATTTTTCCGCCAGTTTTTACTCTGCCGGTAAGTTTCGCCTTAATAACTCTTGTATCATTCAACACTAATACGTCATCTTTATTCAATAACTCTAAAATATTTTTAAAAACTGATTCTTTGATTGAACCGCTCTTTTTATCCACAACCAAAAGCCTTGAGCTATCGCGCTTTGGCAATGGCTCTTGCGCAATCAAACTTTTGGGCAGTTCATAATTAAAATTAGAAAGTTTATATAAATCTTTTTCCATGAAAGGTGGCAATTAGGCTGGATTAGAAAGCAAGTTCAACCTTGTTTTTACCTTCACGCTTCGCCTTATAAAGCGCCATGTCAGCTTTTCTTATCAGGGCATCTTTCTCAAGGCCATCCTGGGGATAGTTTGAAAGTCCGATGCTAACGGTAAATTTATATCCTGCTATATTATTTTCCGCTAAACTTTTCCTTATCACCTCAGCAACGCCAAATGCTTCTTCTTTGGTCGTAAAAGGAAGTATCACGGAAAATTCTTCTCCGCCATAGCGGCAGATAATGTCTATGTCTCTCGCAGTTTTCTTTAGCTGTTCGCTTACCTTTCTTAGTGCCCCGTCTCCCTGTATGTGGCCGTAGGTATCGTTAAATTTCTTGAAATCATCCAGGTCAATCATAAGTATTGAAATCGGATAATTTTTTGATTTGGCCTTAAGCAGTTCTTCATCCAGTTTATATTGGAAATAGCCGTGGTTCCATAGAGAGGTCAGGGTGTCTGTATGAGCTTTGATGAGCGTGTCCTCAAAGGCGCGTGAATTCTCTATTGCTCCGGCAGCCTGTTCTACAAACATATTAAATATCCTTATATCAGCTTCATTTATTGGCTTCTTCGTCACATAATTATCAACAATGATAACTCCTTCTGGCTTATCTTTTATCCATAGCGAAGCTATGAGAAACTCTCCCAGCTGCAGTTTTATAATAAGAATGTCGTCTTTAAGTTCGATAATCTTGCCGTCTTTTATATGTAAAGTGCCTCTTTCCCATAAAGTGTTGTAAAGAAAGCCGCTTTTTTCATTTAAATCAAAAGAAAGGGACTGGACATATTCCATAAATTTTGGCTTTACCGTGTCTTCTTTTATTCTATGATAAGTCTTGATGAGGTCGTAAAGGTCCATCTTTTGCTGTTCGATGCTGCGCCAAATCGAAGTTGCTTCCTGCATATACATAGGCCCTATGCCCATAAAACCGTTTATTTTTTTACTGTCATGGTCAACGAGGAATAAAATCGCCCTGTTAAAAGAAAGTCCTTCGTGGGCAGTCAGCCCGGTAAGAATAATATAGACTATTTCCTCAAGCCTAAGCGTAGTTCTCATTGCTTTATTTAATTCGTAGAGTATATAAAGCTGAGAACGTGTTTTTTCCAATTCTTCTTTTATTTTCTTAATATCTTCTTCCATATGACTTTAATAAATAACATATTTAAGATTAAAAGTCAAATCATCTGCGTAACTAAAATCTGCAATCGGCTAGCCACTTAGTTTTTTTTATTTAATAAATTAGGCGGGCGCTTGCGTTTGTTCTGCTTCAGGCGTATCTTTAAGCACGGCCTGGTTTCCTTCATTGGCTGCGAATTTAACCGATACAAGCTTAGACACTCCTTTTTCCTGCATAGTTACGCCGTAAAGGATATCAGCCTTACTCATAGTTTTCTTGTTGTGAGTAATTACGATAAACTGAGAATCCGCTGAAAATTGCTTTAAAATATGGTTGAACCTGTCAACGTTTGCTTCATCCAAGGGAGCATCTATTTCATCAAGCACGCAGATAGGAGAAGGCCTTACTTTAAAAATTGCAAAAATAAGGGCTATTGTAGTAAGGGCTTTTTCTCCGCCTGAAAGAAGTGCCACATTCTGATTTTTTTTGCCCGGAGGCTGCACTTCTATTTCAACTCCAGACTCAAGCACATCATCCTGATCAAGCAATATGAGCTCGGCGCGGCCGCCGCCAAAAAGGAAACGGAAATTATTTTTGAATTCTTCTTCAATCTTGGCAAATGTTTCAAGGAACAGTTCGCGCGATGTTTTGTTTATTTTCTGAATCGCCTTTCTGAGTTCTTCCTTTGAAGTAACCAGGTCATTTTTCTGGCTATCCAGAAATTCTTCCCGTTTTTTAAGTTCGTCAAATTCCTCAATTGCAACCATGTTGACATCGCCGAGAGATTCTAATTTTTTCTTTAAACTGTCTTTGTCTTCGTTAAATTTGTCAAGAGTATCGCTGGCTTCGAATGGTTCTTTAAGCCAGTCAGTATTAAATTCGACCTTATAAACCTGCCGAAGATAATCTTTTATTTTTTCTTTTTCATAGTCGAGGCTCTGCGTTTCGAGTTTTTTGTTATATACCTGGCTACGCAGCTCTTCCAAAGAGCCCTCCGCCGCTTCAAGCGATTTTCTGTCTTCTTCAATCTTTGCGAGTAAACCTGTTTCTTCTTTTTCCAGCTCCTCTTTTTTCTGCGAATAAACACTTATCTTTTCACGATCAGCGCCGATTGAAAGTTCAAGTTTTTTTATCTCCGCTGAAAAAACTTCGCACTTCTGGATATTATCCAATTTTTCTTTATCCATATCCGCAAGGTTTTTAAGGATATTTTCTTTTTCTTCGCAAAGCACAAGGACCCTTGAATTTGCGCTCTCTTTTTCTCTGGATAAAGACTGCCGGTGCGTTTGCTGTTTTGCAGAATCTACATCTATCTCATTAATGCGCTTTGAACTGCCGGAAATAGTTTCCGTTAGGTTTACGAGGGTAGTTTTTGAAATATTTAAACTCTCTTCACAGGAAGCAACCTCCGACTCAAGTTCTTTTTGTTTTATCTCCCGGCTTTCCAATTCCTGCCTGTTTGCATCGAATTCTTTTTCAACAAGTTCGAATTCTTCGTTAAATCTCGCAACATCCCTGCTCAAGGCATCTTTTTCCTGAAACAGCTTCTGATGGTGTTTTTCCTCCTCTTCCACCTGTGAATTTTGAAGCAAAGACTGCTCGTTGATTTGTTTTTTCTGGTTTTCCGTATTTTGAAGCTCCTGCGCCAATGCCTCTATTTCCTTTTTTATCACATCCATTTTTTCTTTAAGCTCTTCTTCTTCGAGCGAAATAACCTTTGCTTCAATTACTGCTTTATATACGTTTCCTTCCTTCTGTAACTGCACTTCCTTTAAGGAAATTATGAGCTTTATTATATTTTTGAGTTCCTCAT
>JAQVOZ010000164.1 GCA_028702365.1 Candidatus Omnitrophota bacterium
TGCTCTTCCGATCTGATAGTAAAGATTGGAAAGGGGAATAATGGTTATCTTGCCGCGGCTAATTTTAATGAATCAACAAACGGCAGGATCAGTGCGCAGATTATACTGCGCGTGCCAAAGGAAAAATTCGAAGAAACAATTGATGAAGTAAGAAAGCTTGGGCAGGTAAAAAGGTTTGACATTAGCAGCATGGATGTGTCGCAGGATTATAATGCCCTAGTTTCAGAGCTAAATACCATTAAAACGGTTTATGACAAAATTGCAGATAAACTTAAAGAAAAGAAAACAGACATCCAGCAGGCAATAAGATTAGAGTCCGAACTTACTCCGATCGCAAAACGCATAGAAGCGATAAGAAACAAAATTTCCGAATATGACAATCTCATTTCAGTATCCATGATTACAATTAATCTTTATGAGGTTTCCTGGAAGCTGATGATTCAGGAAAGCGTTAAGGAAACAAAACGAAGCTTTGTTGCGTTTGTTTCGGGTTTACTTAGGAATTCAATAAACCTGCTGCCGGCGCTGGTAATAATTTGCGTAGCCGCAGTATTTGCCATTGTGTTGACAAAAAAATTGATTCGCGCAATTAAGAATCTATTTATCAAAAAATCTTCGTAAATATTCCTGCATGGTAAGCGTTCCTGCATAAAGGGAAGGCGGCAAAAGCCTTCCCTTTGTATTTATTCATTCGCGGCGCAAAAACCGCAGTGCTTTAAGAGCGCGGATATATATGAACGCCACTTGGTGTTCGCCTTGCTGAAATCTCGGGCTTTAAGCCCGAGGGGTTACGGCAGGCTTCATTGTCCCGTAAATTGACTTGCATTTTTATCAAGTCATTTTATAATAAAATATCAATACAGTTTAGGATTAAAACCGCAAAAAACTCTAAAATATGATAATAATTTTCAGGTTTTTCATAGATTGCGTGCCGCCATTTGAATATAATTTAAGATGGCGGTTTTTTTTATCAAATGAGGCCAATATTTTTTCTACGCTGCTGCTTGAAAAAATGCTATCTCATTGAAGGAGTTGTCATGGAAAAAATAGCAAATGTTCTTCCCCAATTATTAAAAACAACAATACCTATAATTGTTTTTATCGTTGTTTTGCTGGCAGGTTATATCATAAGGAAAATAATATTTATCAAGGTAACAAAATGGGCTCAAAAAACAAAATCGCAGGTTGACGACATAATTCTTGATTCTATCAAAGCGCCTTTTATTATCTGGTCGATAATGTTTGGAATGTATTTTGCGCTGGCAGTTTCGAATTTGCCCCAAAATGTGACAAATATTTCCGGAAAAGTTCTGCTTGTACTTGGAATGTTTTCGGTAACCTTGGTGCTTGCAAATATTGCAGCTGGCCTTATCCAGGCTTATTCACGTAAGATTGAAGGTGTTGTGCCAGGCACATCTCTTACTAAAAACATATGCAGAATAATTGTTCTTGCGATAGGCATACTGGTAATACTTAATACGCTTGGCGTTTCCATAACGCCCATATTGGCAACTTTGGGCGTGGGGGGCCTTGCGGTCGCGTTAGCCCTTCAGGATACGCTTTCAAATCTTTTTTCAGGTTTTCACGTACTTATGGCCCGGCAGGTAAAAATAGGCGATTACGTAAAACTTGAAACCGGAGAAGAAGGCCACGTTACGGATATAAATTGGCGCACCACTAAAATAAAGATGCTTGCCAATAACGTGGTTTTGGTTCCGAATGCAAAACTAGCGCAGGCAATCATAGTAAACTATTATCTGCCGGAAAAAGAAATTTCTGTGACAATTAACTTAGGCGTACATTACAAAAGCGACCTTAAAAAAGTAGAACGTATCACCTGTGAGGTGGCAAAAGAGGTAATGAAGGAGCCAGATGGAGGAGTGCCTGAATTCGAACCGTTTATCCGTTATAGCGGCTTTGGGGATTCCAGCATAAACTTCACTGTTATTTTACGGGCTAAGGAATTCGTTGATCAGTATTTAATTAAACATGAATTTATAAAAAAATTGCATGAACGCTACAATGCGGAAAATATAATTATTCCTTATCCTGTACGCGCTGTAAATTATGAACAGGAAGACAAAAAATGAAACGGCTTTTACTGTTTATCCTTCCGATTTTAATTATCGTTTCAATTGCCTTTGTTCTTTTTGGCGTAATCCAGGTCCGTTTTGAAGAGGAAAGGCTTCTGGATGACCTTAAAAGAAAAGCAAAGGCAGTTGCCGAAAGCGTTGAGCTCTCCGCAAAAAATATTCTTACAAACAACGATTTAAGAATGGCGAAACGGCTCGTGGAAAGTTTTCAAAAACGCGAGCGCCTGCAGGGATGCGTTATTTACGATAAGGACGGAAATGTCCTGGCTATCACAGAAAGAATTTCCAAATGGCAGGATGTACAAAAACCCTACATAAAAGAAGCCTTAACAAGCAAAGAGCCTTTTGCGGGTCTGGAGAAACTCGAAGAGTATTCAGTGTATAGCTATGCTTTGCCGGTCCTTGATGAAGAAAATAATACGCTTGGCCTGGTTGAGGTTGTTTATGATACCTCTTATGCGTTTACGCGGCTTACAGATTTATGGAAGCGCATAAGCCTGCCTCTTATCATTTTGCTGGTTTCCATAATAATAACAGGGCTTTTAATACAAAGGCAAATTTTTGTTATGCCGGTAAAACAGCTTACTGAATGGTTTCAACATTTTCAGAAAGGCGAAATAGATACCGCTCACCCGATAAAAGAAAAGGGCGACCTTGGGAAGCTCGCCAGTGAAGTTGAACAGGTTGCTTTATCCTTACGGGTTGCGCGTAAAATAGCTCAGGAAGAGGCGTCGCTTCGTATCCAAAAGGAGGAATTGTGGACGGAGGTCAAACTTAAAGATTTAGTTCGCGCAAAATTAGGCGAGAATGCTTTATTCGTTGTTTCAAATAGAGAGCCGTACATGCATGTTATCGACCAGATAACCGGTGAGACGAAATGTGTCCGTCCGGCAAGCGGAGTAGTTACCGCAATAGACCCGATAATGCGCGCCTGCGGCGGGACATGGGTGGCGCATGGAAGCGCCAACGCTGACAAGAAATTTGTAAATTCAAGGAATAAACTGGGAGTTCCGCCTGATGACAACAGGTATATACTTAAAAGAGTATGGCTTTCTAAAGAGGAAGAAGAGGGGTATTATTACGGATTTTCAAACGAAGGGCTCTGGCCGCTTTGCCATACTACCCATACACGCCCTATATTTAGAGAAGCAGATTGGCAAATGTATAAAAAAGTAAACCAAAAATTCGCAGAAAGCATATTGGATGAATTGCCCAACAAAAATCCTTTTGTGTTTATACAAGACTATCATTTTACGTTGCTTGGTAGAATGATCAAAGAAAAACGGCCGGATGCGACAATCGCGTTATTTTGGCATATACCCTGGCCCAATCCGGAAGTTTTTTCTATATGTCCTTATCAGAAAGAAATTCTTAATGGTATGCTCGGCTGCGATTTGATAGGTTTTCATGTGCAAAATCATTGCAATAATTTTTTGGATACCGTAAACAGGCTTCTTGAATCCCGTGTTGATACGGAAAAATTCAGCGTTAACCGTTTGGGCAGAGAAACTTTTGTAAGGTCTTTTCCTATCAGCGTTGACGGAAAACTAGCGGATAAATCTTTTTTTTCGAGACCACAAGAGTTGGATTTAATCATGAAAGAATTGGAACTTGAAGGGAAAATTGTTGCTGTGGGCGTGGACAGGATAGACTATACAAAAGGAATAATTGAAAGAATCCTCGCTATCGACAGATTTTTTGAAAAATATCCCCAATATAAAAATAAATTTGTTTTTATCCAGTTAGCCGCGCCAAG
>JAQVOZ010000165.1 GCA_028702365.1 Candidatus Omnitrophota bacterium
ACACCTGCATGGTTATTAACTCTAAGTTCAATAATTCTATTTTTACGCTTATTCATAGATATCACCTCCTATCATTTCAAGATTTGATTTGCCCGGTGTAACCATCGGAATAACATTATGAGCATAGTGAACATTGATATCGATTAATGAAGGACCTTTACTCCTTAATGCTTTCCCCAAGGCCGAATCCAATTTTTCTCCTCGTGTCAATTCAAAAGCCCGGATACCGAAAGCTTCCGCAATCTTTTTAAAAGAATGTTTAGCTGTAAATTTAGAAGCAATGTATTTTTTGCCATAAAAAAATTCCTGCTGCTGGCGGACCAAACCTAAATGCCCGTTATTCATTATTATAATAGTAATATCAAGGTTTAACTCTTTCAATGTTGCCAGTTCCTGAATATTCATTAAAATTGAGCCATCCCCGCTTATGCAAACTATGCGCTTTTTTGGATTTGCCAGCGCAGCACCAATTGCAGCCGGAAGACCGAATCCCATCGTACCTAAACCGCCTGAAGTAAGCAGTGTGCGCGGACTCTCAAACGGATAACTTTGCGCAACCCACATTTGATGCTGGCCAACGTCCGTTGTAATTATGGTGTCCGGACAAACCAGCCCGCTTATTGCTTTAATTATATTAGTCGGATGCAGTTCGTCTTTCGGCGTAAACTTAGGATGTTTTTTCCTTCCAGCTTCAATTTGCAAAAGCCAATTACGCCTTCCATTTTTATTAACAAAGGGAATAATTTTTTGTAAGGCTTTTTTAATATCAGCACAAAGAGAAAAATCTGCCTGCTTGATTTTGCCAATTTCGGCATTATCTATGTCGATATGTATAATTTTTGCATTACGGGCAAATTGCTGCGCATGGCCGATTGCTCTGTCATCAAAACGCACCCCAAAAGCAAGAATTAAATCCGCTTCCTCAACTATAAAATTAGTATAGGAAGCTCCATGCATCCCCAGCATCCCAAGATAAAGTTTATTGCAAGCCGGAAAAGCCCCCAAGCCTGTAAGGGTTAAGGTAACTGGTATGGAATTTTTCTCTGCCAGTTTACAAACCAATCCTTCAGCGCCGGATGCAATAATTCCTCCCCCTATATACATCAAAGGTTTCTTTGCCTTATTAATCATTTTTGCGATTTTTTCTGCGGATTGCCTGCTAATATTGGATGCTGCATCGGCCGCAAAACTCTTGGGCCAGGAGTCAAATTCTATTTCTTCATTCTGAATATCTTTAGGAACATCGATAACAACCGGGCCGGGCCGGCCGCCGATTGCAATTTTAAAAGCTTCGGGAATAATCCTTAAAAGCTCACTAGCTCGTTTAACAAGAAAATTATGCTTGGTTATGGGAATAGTCATCCCATAAGTATCAACTTCCTGAAACGCGTCAGTTCCTATAAGCGAACTTGAAACCTGTCCGGTTATGGCAATTATCGGAATAGAATCTAATTTAGCGTCGGCAATCGCAGTCAAAAGGTTTGTGACGCCCGGGCCGCTTGTTGCAAAACAAACTGACGGCTTTCCGGTTGAACGGCTAATGCCCTGGGCGATAAAACCTGCAGCCTGCTCGTGGCGAACCAAAATATGCCTGATTTTACTTTCGTAAAGCGCATTATAGAGCGGCAGGTTTGCTCCTCCGGGTATTCCGGCAATAATATCAATCCCATATTTTTCCAATAACTTAATTATTATTTGTGCCCCACTATATCTCATTTTAAATCCTCCTTATTTCTAATTAAAATAAAAAACCCCTGTAAGCTTCCGCCAACAGGGGCTAAACAGAAAAATACTGGATTAGCCCGGCGGCGAAAGCGCGCCTACCACTACGAGTACTACTAAATTTAAAAGGTATTTTTTATGCATTATTTTACGTTTTTTTTTGCTTATTTTTGCCCTGAAAAACAAAACTCCCTGCCGGTTTCCACCGACAGGGAGTTGAATTTCTTAATTTACGGTTACCTTACGGTGAAAACCTCAAAGCAGAGCATACCACTACTACTAACTTAAGAGTTAAACTTAGAATTGTGGTTAAATTGTGGTTTATCTGCATATCTTCACCGTAAAGCTTGAAACGTAATAAATATAACACAAAATCAGCTAAAAGTCAAACTCAACCCTCTTCTTTAACTCCAAGGATCTTCTCAACGGTTGTCAGTTCAATCCTTTCAGCTAAACGCGCGTATTCGTTTATTTTGTGCTGTGTAATATTATTTTTAAGGCTATTCCAGGTAATTGCCGGTATATTCAGGAATTTTTCAACACCTTCGGCTATTCTGGGTAAAACCGGCTTAAGCATTCCGGAAAGTAAATAAAGCCCGTTTAAGCCAACCGTACATACAATCTGCGCCTTTTTCTCATCTGTTTTTATAAGCTCCCATGGGGCAGTATCATTTATATATTTATTAACGATATCGGCAAGCGGCATAATTTCGCGCATTGCTTTATTATAATCCAATGTTTCATAAAATTGAGCTATCCTGGGCAAGGCTTTTCTCAGTTCATCCAAAATATTCGCTCCCTGCTCATCTATTTCGCCTAATGCATTATTAAGTTTTTTGTTAACAATTTTTCCGAGGCGGCTTCCGATATTTACCACTTTTCCAAGAACATCCGAGTTAATCCTAAAAACAAAATCGTTTAGATTTAAATCCAAGTCGTCAACTCCCGGCCCTAGTTTTGCGGCATAATAATACCGCAGAAATTCCGGATCAATATGCTTTAAATAATCAGATGCGTTCATGAAGGTACCCCGGCTCTTTGACATTTTTTCTCCGTTTACCGTCAAAAACCCGTGGATATTTATTTTTGTAGGCGTGGAAAAGTCGGAAACCATAAGCATTGCCGGCCAGAATAACGTATGAAAATATAAAATATCTTTCCCGATAAAGTGATGTATTTCGAAATTCTTGCCGCGCCATATATCATCGAAATTCATTCCTTTGGTTTTGCACCAGTTTTTTGTTGTTGCAATATAGCCGATAGGTGCGTCAAGCCAGACATAAAAATATTTGTTTTCTGTACCGGGTATTTTAAAGCCGAAGTACGGCGCATCGCGGGAGATATCCCAGTCTCTTATGCCCTGAGTAAACCATTCTTCCAGTTTGTTTTTTATTTCCGGACGAAGACGATCCCCCGCCACCCATTTTTTTAGTTCACCGGCAAAGCTTGAAAGCTTAAAGTAATAATGGGTTGATTTTTTAATTATTGGTTTCGCACCGCAAATCGAACAAAATGGCGAGATAAGTTCGGTTGGATCATAGGTCGCGGAGCAGACTTCGCAGTTATCGCCATACTGGTCCTCGGCTTTGCATACCGGGCAGATACCCTTTATCATCCTGTCAGGAAGAAACATTCCGTCATGCTCACAATAATATTGCTCTATTTCTTTTTCGTAGATTGCTTCTTTTTCTTTAGCCTTGGAATAAATATACTCTGCCAATTCGCGGTTTTCTTCGGAATTGGTAGAGTAATAATTATCAAAACTTATGCGAAAAGCGTTGAAATCACGCAAGTGTTCAGCGTACATTTTGCTAATCAATTCTTCCGGGGATATGTTTTGCTTGCGCGCGCTTATCATAATGGGGGTTCCGTGGGTATCGTCCGCACACATATAATAGCAATCATTGCCAATTAAGCGCTGGAATCTTACCCAAATATCGGTCTGGATATATTCGACCAAATGCCCAAGGTGTATACTTCCATTTGCATAAGGCAACGCGCTGGTTACCAGAATTTTACGTTTATTGCTCATTGTTATTGTTTTGGCGGCTGAACTGACTCAATGAGGCTTATTACGGCTTCGGAAACTTTTTTTCTGCGAAATTTCC
>JAQVOZ010000166.1 GCA_028702365.1 Candidatus Omnitrophota bacterium
GTAAGCTCGTATATTTCAGGGTATATTCCGGTAAGCTTTCTGCGGGTTCTTACATTTATAATGCTACAAAAGATAAAAAAGAAAGAATAAGCAGAATTTTACAGATGCATGCAAACGAAAGAGAAAATAGAGAAGACATATATGCAGGCGACATTGGTGCAGCCATAGGGCTTGACCATACAGTAACGGGAGATACTCTTTGCGACCCTGAGAAGCCAGTAATACTTGAAGCTATTGAATTTCCGGCTCCGGTTATATCGATAAGCGTTAAGCCTGGCAGCCGCGCAGAACAGGATAAGTTAAGTAAAGGCATTGCAAAGCTTGCCGAAGAAGACCCTACGTTTACAGTCCATCATGACGAAGAAACTGCGGAAACCATTCTTTCCGGAATGGGCGAGCTGCACCTGGAAATTATAGTTGACAGGCTTAAGCATGAATTTGACGTTGAGGCAGTTGTCGGCCAGCCAAAAGTTGCCTATAAGGAAACAATATTAAATAACGCGACCGAAGAATATAAACACATTAAACAGTCAGGCGGCCGCGGACAATACGGACATGTAGAATTCGAAATTGAACCTGCTGCGCCCGGGCAAGGGTTTGAGTTTGAAAATAAAATTGTCGGCGGCGCTATACCCAGAGAATATATCCCGGCAGTTGAAAAGGGAGTTATTGAGGCTCTTAAAAAAGGAGCTTTGGCAGGTTATCCAGTTGTTGATGTAAAGGTAAACCTTATAGATGGTTCTTATCACGATGTTGATTCTTCAGAAATTGCTTTTAAAATAGCTGCTATTGAATGTTTTAAGGAAGCTTTTAGAAAAGCTGTGCCTGTTTTACTTGAGCCGTATATGTCGCTTGAAGTTGTTACCCCTGAAGAGCATGTTGGTAATATTGTTGGCAATCTTTGCGCCAGGCGCGGCAAAGTCCTTGGTATTGAAGCGGGCAAGGCAGGCCAGCAGATTATAGCTGCGGAAGCGCCTTTATCCGAACTCTTTGGTTATACTACGACTCTTCGTTCGCTTTCAAGCGGCCGCGCGACAAGCTCAATGCATTTTGAAAAATATGTTGAAGTCCCGGACGCAATATCCGAAAAAATAATCGAAGAGTCCAAAGAGAAGAAGAAAGAATAGAAATAGCAGAACAAATAAGGTTATTAGGTTTACAGGTTTGAACCTACCAACCTATCAACCTATAAACATATTAACCTCCCCCAGCCTGTCAACATAATAACCCATCGTAAGCTAGCCTATTTAACTTTAATTTACTTTTGGTATAATAGCTCAACGTATTATGAAGATAATAGATATTTTAAAAACCCACGACAAAGGCGTATCTTTTGAATTCTATCCGCCTAAAACAGAAAACGGAATGAATTCCTTAATTGCCACAGTAAGGGAGCTTAAGGCCTATAAGCCTTTATACGTTTCTATGACTTACGGTGCAGCAGGTTCAACGCAGGAAAAAACTAAAGAAGCAACCTACATGCTTATTAGAGAGAAAGAATTTGTGGTTATGCCGCATTTAACCTGTATAGGCGCAAACGTGGATAGCATAAAAAAGCTGCTGAATGAATATAAGCAAAACAACATAGAAAACATTATGGCTTTAAGGGGAGATCCGCCCCAGGTGCCGTCAGGCACAGCCGGTTTCGATTTTAAATCCCAGGCTCTTTGCTACGCAAAAGACCTGGTTTCTTTTATAAAAGAAAACGGCGGTTTCTGTATCGGCGCGGCAGTCTATCCGGAGGGGCATATCGAAACAAAGACGCTTGATGAAGACATCGAATATACAAAACAAAAAATAGATTCAGGAGCAAATTTCGCGGTAACGCAGATGTTTTTTGATAATTCCCACTTTTACAATTTTTTAGAGCGCGCAGGCAAAAAGGGGATTAATATTCCGGTTTTACCGGGGATTTTTCCTTTAACTGATATCGATAAGCTTAAAAAATTCTGTACCGTAGCAAGAACAACTGTTCCCAAAAAAATAGAAGAAGAGATGAGCCGTTTTCGCGGCAAGCCGCAGGATATGGAAAAATGTGGCATTGATTTTACCATAAAACAATGCCGGGACCTAATTTCTCATGGCTACCGTCGCCTGCATTTTTTTACCTTCAATAAATCCGAGATGATTAAGGCCATCTTAAACGCCATATTTTAATCGACGCGCAGAAATCCACGGGCTAAAGCCCGAGGAGGTTCACTTGCCAAACGAATAATGATAATTGATACATTAGACAATTATTATCGTTATACTAAATTGCATAGGCTTTTTAAGCCGGCTTTTGATTTTTTAAGAAAGGGAAATCTTGAAGAATATAAAGAAGGCAGGTACGACATAATAGGAAATGATGTTTATATTCTGATATCGAAAGCAAAGGGCCGTGGTAAAGAAAAAGCAAACCTGGAAGTTCATAGAAAATACATAGATATACAAATGGTTTTAAGCGGAGAAGACCTGATAGGTTACAAGCCATTTTGTGAATGTAAATTTAAGAAAATGCCATATAATACAAAAAAAGATTGCGCGTTCTTTAATGATGAGAGCAATTTTTGGTTTAAGCTCACAAGGGATTCATTCGCAATTTTTTTTCCGGAAGATGCTCATGCCCCGCTTGCCGGTAAGTTATCCGTATCAAAGGCGGTTGTCAAAGTGAGAGTATAAAAATGCTTAAAATAATCGTTACGATAATTTTTGTTTATATCATAATCAGGCTGCTGATAAGGCTTATATTTCTGGCGTTCGGAGTTTTTCTTTCGCGCCAGCTTAAAGCAAAATATAGCAATACTGTAAAAAAAAGATTTTCTACCCATAAAGAGCAGCCCCGCGAAGATATAATTGATGTCGATTTCAAGGAAGTAAAAAAATAATTAGTAATTTTTAATTAATAATTATTAATTAAAATCCACGCAATATTATTTATGCAGGTTAACCGCTACATTGCCCATATTGATATGGATGCTTTTTTTGCTGCTATCGAGCAAAGGGATAACCCTTCATATAAAGGCAAGCCTGTTGTGGTGGGAGCAGCGCCTTGTGCCGGCAGAGGAAGAGGGGTTGTTTCAACTTGTTCATATGAGGCGCGTAAATTCGGCATATATTCGAGCCTGCCAATATCAATTGCATATAAGCTATGCCCGCAGGCGATTTTCCTCCCCGTAAATATGGAAAAATACTTGGCTGTCTCAAGGCAAATATATAATATACTTAATACGTTTACGCCTTACGTCGAGGCGATAAGCATAGATGAAGCTTTCCTCGACATAACGGGCAGTTTCTATCTTTTCGGCACGCCCCTTTCAACCTGCAGGCTTATAAAGGAAAAAATAAAAAAAGAAACTAAATTGACCGCATCCTTAGGCCTTGCGCCGACGAAAACGGCAGCTAAAATTGCCTCTGATATATGCAAGCCCGACGGATTTTTAGAGGTAACAAATGAAAAGCTCTTGGATTTTTTGTGGCCGCTTCCAATAGAAAAGATTTCGGGATTGGGAAAAAAATCAAAGGAAATATTAAACGAAAGAGGAATCCGCACAATAAAGGATCTGGCAAAACAGAAAAAAGACTATCTTGTTTCTGCTCTTGGTAAATCCGGAGAATATTTTTGGTATCTGGCAAACGGTATAGACGAGGCAGAAGTTAGAGGCGAGCATGAAACAAAATCTATAAGCAGCGAAACCACTTTCGAAAAAGATACCGCAAATGAAGATTTGATAAAACGCACGCTCTTTGTGCTCAGCGAAGAAGTTTCAAGCCGGCTGCGGCAGGATAAAATAAAAGCAAGAACAATCACTTTAAAAATAAGATTGGCCGGTTATAAAACTTACACAAG
>JAQVOZ010000167.1 GCA_028702365.1 Candidatus Omnitrophota bacterium
CCCATATAGCCGCGAGGCTGTAATAATAGCCATACCGGAATAAGCGATGCAGCCAGGCAATACAACAAGATTATTGCATCCCACTGTTTTACGGAAAAAACATTAAAAACGTTTAGTATCGCATGGGGAAGATGCGGGCCGCCCCAAATAATAAAAAGTAATAACGGCAGAAATATGGCAGTTGCAATCCAAAGTTTCACTTTAAACCTATAAAGCAAAACCCCCAAACTCATCGCCAGGAATAGATATAAAACCGAAGAGACAGCAACTGCAGGGCCGAAATTTGCCCCTTCAATTGTAGTTTTAAAAGTATGCGCAGTAATATCAGTAAAAGCAATAATCACATAAACCAAAGCAAGCCAAACAAAGATAAGAAAGAATTTATAGGACTTACCCGGCATATATTTTTTAACAACTTCACCGATAGAAGCTCCATCGTGCCTGACGGAAGCAACAAGAGCAAAAAAATCATGAGCTCCCCCGATAAAAATTGCGCCCAACACAATCCAGATAAGTGCCGGTAACCAGCCAAACCAAAGGCAGGCTAAAACCGGGCCAACTATCGGCCCTGCTGCTGCAATAGCAGAAAAATGCTGACCTAAAAGTAATGTGTGCTTTGCCGGAACATAATCTATGCCATCATTAATTCTACAGGCAGGAGTTAGAGAGTTATTGTCAAGCTTAACGCACTTGGACAGAAACCTTCCGTAAAAAATATACGCTATTAAAAAAATAATTATAACTAATGCTACCAGGATGCTAATCATCGTTATATTCCTGCGCAGAACTTTACTGGAACATACCAGTTATTACTTCCTTCAATTAAAATTTGCCAAGGGCGGATCTTTCCGAAATCTTTAAACCAGATTGTCGGCTATTGTTTAGTTACGTCCAAAGTAATAATGCTCTCCGAAGAAAAAGGCAATGATGCCCCGGTGGGCATTTGAGCAGCAGCCGGAACATTGATTTGACCGGATAACCTTTGAGTCATCTTGGCACGTATGGGTTGGCCTGTTGCTTCTGCTAATTCCATCGTCCCTTCCTGGACACCTCCAATTTCCCGGCTTATCCCCGAAGAATCCGCCGCCGCGGCATTAGGTTCAATGCTGGAATTTATTGCAACAGTCATTACGCCATCCTTGCGGGATTTTACAATATAAGTATTTTTTGCAACCGCAGAAATCCCTTGAGACATTGTGGTTGTCACTGTCCAGGAGTCACCTACGCCAACGGCATTTTCCGGATACGGCGCTATCATCTTTCCTATTGTTTCCTTTAACGCACGGGCATTGTATTTCTCTCGCAACCGTTTTTCCATTTCAGCTTTTGCAATGCCTCTAGGCAAGGGAAGCTTTTTAAGCATATGCTCAATCAAAGCATCTTCACCCTTAATTTCTACTACCCTGCCCATAGAATCCATTACTGCGATAAAACTTGCGCCGTCAAGCGCTGCAAAACTACTCGCTTCGGGCGAAACAGGGGTGCCCGGTTCTTTTGAATCATACTTAATAGTTCCCATTGACCCGGATTGTTTTAGGTAAATCTCGTTATAGGTAAAACGCGCGGTTGCATTCCCTTGTTTATCGACATCTTCTATCGAAATTTTAAAGCCGATAGTTAAAGTCTGGTCTATATATTGCTCTTGCTCCATGATAGCTTGAGAGATTTTTTGTTCCATAGCTATGCGGTATTGGTAAGATTCGCCTTTCTTTGCATTAAATCTTAATTTTATCTTATTGCCTTCGCTATTTACTAATGCAAGCTCATTTCCCGGCGCAATAACTGCTTTTTTACTATCAGTATTTTCAACTGATGCAGTAGCTATTTTTTTACCATCGATACTTTCAATATTATCAAGATAATAGGTTAGAGATATGCCTTCGATATCTACCTTTATGCTTTTATCTGTTTTTTCGATTATCTTTCCTTCTATTGTTTTACCCGACTTAAGAACGACAGTTTCGGCAAAACTAAAGAAATAAAACGATGAAAACAACAATATTAAACTTACAGTTATTTTTCTACACACATTCACCTCTCGAAAAACCAAATAGTAAATTAATGTCCGTTTAGACCTTTCTATTTTTCTGTACTGATTTTTTTGAGTAACTCTTTGATTTTACCGATCTCTTCGTCATTTACGCTTCCGGTACAATAATAACGTATTGTGCCGTGTTTATCAAAAATTATAAAATTACTGTCGTTATCCTTAACCTTGTAGGCTGATGCCATTTTTCCGGACCAATCACCATATATCGTTATACCTTCTTTTTCGGAATTATCTCGTAAAGCGCTTTTCCAGGCTCCGGAAAAAATTACATTTTTGCAATTTACAACCGCAAGCCTGACGACATTTTTTTTCACAGCCTCTGGCTGTTCTATGTAAAATTTATTTAATTCTGTTTTTAATTTCCGGTTTTTTTCTATTTCATTTTTGGTTTCATAAAATATGGTTACAACTTTGCCTTCTACGTCTTTAAGGTTTAATTCTTTATTGTCCCCTGACCTTACGGTAAATTCCTGAGCCTGCGTTCCTATGAGCTGGCTGTCAGAAAAGGAAACCAATGGAAACGACAAAAGCATTACAGCAAAAAGAAATATTTTTTTCATATTTTTCCTCCACTTATTGCTTTTACCTGAAAAACATTTTTGAAATGCCCCAAAGCCTGCGTATCTTTGATTGTAATTAATAAGACATATTTTCCGTAACCAAATTGGGCAAGAATGTATTTGCCAAAAGCAAACTGGCCTATGGCGGTTAGTCCGGTTGCAAACTGCCCAAGCCCGAAAACGATGCCTATCGCAAACTGGGCAATTGCAATTACGCCCAGAGAAAACTGGCCTAACGCAATTATTCCCACGCCAATTGTTGTTATGGAAATCACCCCAATACCAAAAATGCCTATAGCTATTATACCTTTTGCGATAAGCAATTTCCCCGTTTCCCGGTTTAAACCAAAAGCGATATGAACCAGCGGCAGACCGAATAAAGTAATTTTACTCTTCCATTCAAATCCCCAACGCAATGCAAATGGCAAGTCTTTCATATTTTAAGTGGTAAGTAACCCCTATAAAGATTATATATATAAATTACGCTATATCAATATCAAATCATATGGAG
Source organism: Candidatus Omnitrophota bacterium (assembly GCA_028702365.1). GTDB lineage: Bacteria > Omnitrophota > Gorgyraeia > Duberdicusellales > 4484-171 > JAJYOP01. The sequence goes on from JAQVOZ010000167.1 coordinate 3,122, forward strand.
TCACCGGACTGATAAAATTTAAGGCTTATTTAATTTGATTGGCTTAACGGATAGGCCAACAATTCTTTCCAGCAAGCTATCCAGCCTTTTGTGTGAGTGGCGCCTTCTACTACTGTTATACGGGAAGAATCTTTATCGCCTGCATGTTTGACAAAAGATTCAGCAATAAAAGAAGGCACAATCGTATCTTTTGAACCTATAAAGTGGCGCTGGGGAAGATTTTTTATTTTTTGGGCAAAGTCAATTGGGTTAAGAGAACCTGCAAGCGAGCTGACGTTATGATATTTGCTTACTGCTTCTATATCTAAATTTCCTGCGATAGTGCGCAAAGATACAATATCATTTCTCTGCGCAGCAATTAGAACCGCCACGGCTCCGCCGCCTGAATAACCAATTAAATTAATCTTATTTGTTTTGGCTAGCTCAATGAGCTGGCCTATTGCCTCGCTCATAGAACCTATTACCTCTCTGGAAAAACGTTTACCCGACCAATAAACAGGCTCAACCTTTATGGCAAGATTTTTACTATATTGCCCCGGACGCGCAAGATAAGCAACATTCGCGCTTTCGTCAATACTTGCGAGTTCTAAAACCAATGGAATCTTAGGCGTAGGGTCATTCGACAGGCAATTACGCGTAATCCAGGCATTGCCATCTCCTTCAATATAAATACTTATCGG
>JAQVOZ010000011.1 GCA_028702365.1 Candidatus Omnitrophota bacterium
AAAAATTGCATTTTTCTGGTTGCCAGTAAGCAATTTCGATGATTTGGGCCGCATCAAAAAAAATATCAATAAAGATATTAAAGCAATATCGTCTATGTAAATAGTATAGCTTGAAGATAGTTTCAGCCCTTCTGGAAGGAATTGGTTGGTCGATAGCAGCAGCAAAAATAAAGATATCAACAACTCTCTTTTGAAAAGAATAAATGAGAAAAAAATAATCCCGAGGAGCAATACGAAAATTATTGATGTTAACGCAGTCGCCATTTTTTTGTAATTATTGTATCCATATTTTCTTATCTGGTCAAATGCATTCTCGTCTGATTACGGGGTTGGAAAGAAATATTGCGTCCCTTAAGAGATTAGAAAAGATTAAAAGAATTAGTTTTTAAGACTTTTTAAGTTTAAAAGAGCTTTTGAATAAATTAGCCCGGCCGAAAATAAGGACAAAACCGCCCTACACTAAAGAGCCGGCTAAAACACATAAAGTAATAAGGATATTTGCGCTTGGCCAAATACCAGCGTATGAACCGAGCAAAATAGGCGATATTTATGATAGTACCTTTTGGCAATGGCGAAGAGTAGTATCCCGGAAGCGATAATCAACAGCCCTTTGGAGAAAATAAAAATAGGCACAATGTAATCAATTATAACACCTTCTTACGGATTGAATAAAGATGTAATTACATGCGTTCGATTACATATTACCAGCTTATGTGCATCAGTAAAGATAAAAAATAGCAAAGATATCAGATGGTTTGACTCGATCCCTTTAAACTGTGCCAGTATTTAAGTTGTAACACGGCAATAAAAAAAGGGTTTTTATGGCAAAGAAAAGATTCAAAGCAGAACAAATCGTGTTGATGCTTTGGGGGGGCCGCAGTTAGCCAAGGGATTGAGCATAGAAGAAATATCTCATAATCGCGGGATAACCTCGCAAAGTTATTAACGTTGGCATAAGGAATACGGCTGCATGAAGGTTGATCTGACTAAAAGGATCAAAAGATTTGGAAGAAGAAAATAGTCGCTTAAAGAAGCTGGTTGCGAACTTGTCTTTGGATAACGCCATCTTAAAGGAAATTACCCGGGGAAAATTATAATCCCGGTCAAGAGACTCCCTGTCACACATTCCGGGTATATTGAATCATTTAATGGCAAACTACAGGATGAACTGCTCAATCGAGAAGTCTTTGATACTTTATTGGAAGTAAAAGTACTGGTAGAATGTTGAAGGATAGAATATAATACACTCAGGCCGCAGAGTTCGCTGAGCTATCAGTCTCCTGCTCCAGAGGCTATTGAGCCAAAATGGCCAGAAAATGCGGTCGTTTTTTCTTGAGAAGTGGTACAATTACTGGGCACAGGCCGCTAAGTGCCTTTTCTTGACTACGCCTGATTGAGTTAGTTTTAGAACAGACGATACATTACAATTTGGTGCAAAACCAGTAAAATTATTTTGCGCAAAATTCTTGAGCGGTATTTCGATAAGTCTTTTCTCTGCCGCGTAATACCGGGTTCGCTATGCTCTTGAAAGAACGGTTTATGGAGAATTATTTTCGTGAAAGATACTTTTCAGCCATAAATAACCTTGACCATATTTTAAATTTATTAGCTACTTACGAAACCTTATAAATTTTCATCAGAAAAATACACGGGATTTTAGCTAATTTTTATGGAACGTTTTAGTTTTAAGGAGTGGTTTGACAGATGTAGGATGTAATACGGAGGTATTTTTCAGAATCACTAAGCTATGAAAATATTATTTGTTTTGTCTAGTATGAATATAGGGGGGTTAGAGGTTTTTACGGTTAATTTGGCAAATAAATTTATTTCAAAAGGGCACGAGACAGCAATTTTAATCTTTAAATCCGAAGAAAAAGAAGGGGTTAAGCTCATTGATAATGATAAAATAAAAATATTTTTTGTCCAGCGTAAGCATAAACTGGATTTTTTGTTTATAATCAGAATTTATAAAATAATCAAAACCTTCAAACCCCAAATAATCTTTTCTTTATCAGCCTTTGCCTATTTTTTTACCGAAATCGCAAAAAAATTTATTAATTTACATATTCCACATTGTATAAGGTTTGCTTCATATAAACCACTATCTGCTAGGGAACATATCTACGCTAAATTTTTCACTTTTTTTTCTAAAATATGGGGCGCCTATTATATATTTGTTTCTAATAGCCAGGCTGAGTATTATTCAGAGGAATATCGCTTCCTGCATAAGAAAACCAAAATAATATTCAATGGGATAAATATTAACTTTTTTTCTCCAGAAAACAGCATGGAGCACAAAGTTTTTACTATCGGCCACATTGCTAACGTTAGGCCGGTAAAGGATCAATGGACGTTATTTAAAGCTTTAGAAAAGCTTGATTCTGAATTGAAAAATTGGAAACTAATATTTGTCGGAGAAAACGTTTCCGGTGTTAGTCCACTGGAAGAATTTAAAAAGTATGTAGAAAAAAGCAGCTTATCTACGAAAATCATTTTTTTGAAATTACACGAGCGGGAACAAATTAAAAAAGTTTTATCCGAACTAGATGTTTTCGTCCTTACTTCGACAAGTGAAGGCTTACCGAATTCTCCTTTGGAAGCAATGGCAATGAATGTGCCTTGTATCTTAACTGCAGTTGGCGGTTGTCCCGAGATTGTTGTAGATGGTTATAATGGGTATCTGGTGCAGCCGAAAGATTACGAAGCAATTGCTGGTAAATTATTGTTTTTATCCAGAAATCCTGGTTTGCTGGAGCAAATGGGGAAAAATGCACGAAAAACAGTTTTAGAAAAATTTAGCTTGGATGTTTGTGCGGAAAAATATTTATCATTATTTTCTCGAATAATAAATCCCCAGTAAAATAACAAATTATTTCAGGTTTAAATATGAAAAGCTTAATATCAACGGCAAAAAATTATTTAAGTAAACTTAATTTTATTTTGGGCAATAAGCCAAAATTATTATTTTATCCAAAAAATATTATTCGTAGATTTATTCCTTCGCCGTATAAAGCAGCTTTGATTATTTCTTGTGATTTCGAGCTTATCTGGGCAAAGAGGTTTTCCAGGCAAATAGGCTGTGACTTGCAAAAAGCCCAGAAAATTGCCGGCGAAGAGAGAAGCAACGTACCGCTCATTCTAGAATTATGTGCAAGGTTTGACATTCCCCTTACCTGGGCTACGATTGGGCACCTTTTTCTTGAAGATTGTTCAAAAGAAAACAATATAGCTCATAAGAATATGCCCAGAATAGCCTATTTTGAAAACAAATATTGGCAATTTAAAACAGGCGATTGGTTTGATAGCGATCCTTGTTGCGATTTTAATAATGCCCCCGAGTGGTATGCCCCGGACTTAGTAAAAATGATTGTGAACAGCAAAATTAAGCATGAGATAGCTTGCCACACGTTTTCACATGTAGATTGCAGTGAAAAAAATTGTTTAAAAGAGGTTTTAAGAGGAGAAATATCCGAATATAAAAAAGCAGCTTTAAAGTGGGGTATTGATTCGAAATCTTTTATTTTTCCGGGCAATCTCATAGGTAACCTTAAAGTCTTAAAAGAAGAAGGATTTACTTCCTATAGGCCGGACAGGAGGATTTTAGGTTTCCCGCAAAAAGACAAATATGGTTTATGGCAGATACCTACAACGGCCATGATAGGGCCTTCTTCGTATAGATGGGATATAAATTACTGCCTGGAAAAATATAAAACCATTATTGAAAGAGCCATAAAATATAAAAGGCTGTGCCACTTTTGGTTTCATCCGTCAACAGAAAAAGAATTCCTGGAAACTGTTTTAAAAAATTTATTTGAAACAATTAACAACGCCCGGAAAGAATTGCACATAACTACTATGGGCGCGTATACAAAATATTTGGAAAATGCAGAATTTTAATAAAGAACACCCAGCGCTAGTTTTAGGGCTTACTGTTTGCGGATTAGGGGTTATAAGAAGCCTGGCACGAGAAAATATAACTATCTTTGCGATAGATTATAGGGTCAAAAGTAACGAAGGGTTCTATTCGAAATATGCCAAGTCAAGCGTTTGCCCGCATCCGGTTTATAACCCCGAACAATTAATCGAGTACATGGAGGCTAATTTTGTAAAGAATGGTGTAAAAACCATCTTATTCCCAACTGCAGATGAATTTGTGAAATTCATTTCCGACCATCGAGTTGAATTAGCCAAGCATTTTATTTTTAATGTATCAGCAAAACAAATAATCGATAATATAATAGATAAAAAAATACAATATGAGTTAGCGCAAAAAGCCGGAATAAACATTACGGAAACTTATTACCCGGAATCAATCGAAGACGTATATAAGCTTAAAGATACCGTTCAGTACCCACTGATAATTAAGGGTCGTTATTCTTTTAAATGGAGAGAAGCCGCCGGCGGTACGCTTAAGGGCTTAAAGGTTAATAATGCCGATGAACTTATGGAAAAGTGCCGAGAAGTTTTCTCGACCAAAGTACCGATTATCATTCAAAAAATCATAATCGGGCCCAATACTAATCATTTCAAGTTTTGTGCTTATGTGAATAGGGCAGGCAAGATATTAACGGAGTTTACTTTGCGTAAAATCAGGCAATACCCGGTAGAATTTGGTGTCGGAAGTTGCGTGGAGAGTTTGGAATATGAAGAACTGAAGCAAACAGGCGAAAAATTTTTTGAAAGCATCAACTATACCGGCGTTGGGTCGGCAGAATTTAAATTGGATTTAAAAGATAATAAATTGAAATTAATAGAACTAAATCCACGATATTGGATGCAAAACGAACAGGCAGCTTATTGCGGTGTTAATTTTTCGGTGGCGCAATATCTCGATCTTAGTGGCCAGACAGTGCCATATATCGAAAAGTTTAAGATAGGCGTCAGATGGGTTAACCCGGTTCAAGACCTTAAATCTTATATTGAACAAAATAAAAACGATAAATTATTTTTATTCCATTGGTGGCTTTCGCTGCTGAAGTGCCAAGTTTTTTCTGTCTTTTCCTGGAAAGACATAAAACCATTTATGGTTTCACTCGATTATGGGCGGAAATTGTTAAAAATACCGGGTTTTTTGAAAAAGCAAAACAAAAAAAATGAAAAAACTTAAACAAATCCTGAAAAGAATTATATTTAAGCATCCCAAATATCTGGCTTCGCCAAAATGGCAGGGCAGCGGGTTATTAAACGTAGGGGTAATCTGCAACGAAGCATTTCCGCAGGCTAAATGGGAGGAACTTTTAAATGCTCGCTTCAAGGATTGTGCAAGATTTTGTAACATAATATTTATAAAAAATAAAATAGAAAAATATGCCCTCGCGCAAAACATTAATGTTTATTTTACCGACTGGTTGGATGAAAAATACCTTTCTTTTGCGCAAAGTCTGAAATGGGTTCATTTTGCAAGATCGGGGATAGAATTTCTTGAAGGTGTGGATATGCCAGGCGTAATTGTAACCACATCAGCCGGTATAAGCTCCAAATATGTTGCCGAATATGCTTTGGCTATGATTTTGATGTTTCTGCGCAGGATTGACATAGCAATTGCCAATCAAATTAATTATAAATGGGAACAAACAAGCATACTTTCTCACACGAATTCAATTGATGAAATTACTGTTGGAATCTGCGGGCTGGGCAATAATGGAAAGGCGGCTGCTAACCTTTGCAAAAAAGCAGGCTTTAGGGTTGTAGGCTTTGACAAGAAAGAACCAATTGATTTTTCTTCACTGGATGTGTTTTTAAATGGCGGGCAATTTGATGAGTTCGTAAAAATGTCGGACTTTATAGTAATCTGTGTGCCTTTAAATAAAAGCACAGCCAATATGTTTGGCGCAAGCCAGTTTAGCATTATGAAGAGTAACGCGTATATCATAAATACTTCGAGGGCCGGGATAATTGACGAAGCTGCGCTAAGAAAAGCGCTTAATGCGGGAAAAATTGCCGCAGCGTCAACTGACGTACTACCTAAAGAACCGTGTTCGTGGTGGTATTTTTTAAGGAGAAACAAAAATTTTGTAATTACCCCGCATATAGCAGGAAATATAAAACTTGTAGCCAGAGAAATTCAGTCAGACTTTATAGAAAAATTAAAAGACTATATTCAAAAAAAATAAACAGAATATTATGGTTGATATAGCTGGGGTGTTTAACTTCGAAAAAGAATCAGGCGATAATTATGCAAATCCGTTATACGGTCTTTATAGCGGCGCAGTTTGCCGCAGCGTTTTAAAAGAGAAAAAAGTAAAATACGGAATACTTTTCTATGCACAAGAAGAATGTTCGTCCGGTGCGTATTTTGCAGGCGCAGTAGATATTTTTATTTTTGGCGTGGTTTTTCCAAACAATAAATATAACGATAGTAATCCACCCAAACAGAAAAGATTGCAGCCATGCGAGTTATATGAGGTTTTTAAAAAATACGGCACCGCAATGGTTGAATATATAAAAGGTAATTTTTCTATTGTTATATACGACAACAGCAAAAAAGAACTATTTCTTACAAGCAGCAGGCTGAACACTTTGCCTTTATTCTATTGCCTAAGAAATAATGATTTCATATTTTCTTCTTCAATCAAGTCTGTTATGCGCCTGTCTGGCATGTCTGTACAACTGGATGAGCGTGCAATGGTTGAGCAGGCGCTGTTTTATAACCCTTTGGGGAAAAGGACACATATAAATAATATTTTCCAGCTTAAGCCTGCGGAAATTTTGAAATTTGATGAGTTGGGGATTAAAACAGAAAAATATTGGGACATAAAAAACCTTTTTACCTGCGAAAGGCTACTTGCTGAAAGCCAAGCTATGGAAAAATGCATTTATTTAATGAAGAACAATATGAATTTATATACCTCAGACACGGATAAATTTTTGCTTTCTTTAACGGGGGGATTTGATTCCAGGACAAATTTGGCATTACTGGATAGAAACCAGGAAGATTTTTTGTGCTACTCTTATGGCATGCCGGGCAGCAGCCAAATAAAGATACCGCTTCTCATCTCAAAAATATTAAATCTAAATTACAAAACAATTTTTTTAGATAATGATTTCGAAGGTAAATATGAAGAATATGCCATAAAAGCATTGGAATACTCTGACGGTACCGCGCCCATTTCGCATGCCAATTTTCCATATGTGTATGAACAATTAAGCAGCTTTTCAAAAATTAACATAACCGGTTTATTTGGCAGCGAAATTATAAAACCATTATATAAAGCCAATACCAAGTTAAATCAGGAAACAATTAATTTATTTTTATGTAGCAATTTTGATAGAGAATTTAGTAAAATAATAATGAAACTAAAAGAAAAAAGTTTTCTGCAGCCAAAAATTATCGACAGGTATACTGGAGAACTTAGAGAAGACTTCCTCAATGAAAACATTAATAGTTTGAGAGGGTTTAATAAACAGGTTATGTTGCATATTTTCTTTCTAGAAGAAGCAATAAGAAAATATTTTATGCGGGAAATAAGAATAGAGAGACGGTACGTTGAGTCAAGGGCCCCTTATTTTGATGATGATTTTTTGCAGCTTATCTTTAGGACCCCCTTTGCAGGCTTGTATAAAGGCGCAGGCAAAAGAAATATTTTCTCAAGACGGAAAAGCCAGACGTTTTATGCCAAAGTTATTAATCTCACCAATCCCGCCCTGGGGGATATTATTATTGATAAAGGCTATTCGCCGAAAGACCTGCTCCAGCCAGCCGCCTTAAGGCTTGTTAAGGTTTTGCCTCTGTATTTGAAGCAAAGGGCAATCAATAAAATGAAAGGCAACGATACGTTTAAATCTCAAATATGGGCAAAAAATATTATTGAAAAATATATATATAAAATAGGTAATGCTGATGATATTTTTACAGACAAATTGATTAATGATTTTAAACAAGGATTGCATCTCAAAAATGATTTTAGATTTTTTTCCATGTTTTCTTTGAGGCTGTGGCTATATTCATTGGATAAAGGATTATTATGAAAATACTTAAGGTAATGAATTTACGTTCCAACAGAGGAGGGCTCACAGGAGCCGTTATGGAGCTTGCGACAAGCCTTAGAAAAGAAGGTTTCTCGTTGGATATTGTTTCTATCCACGGAAAAATCAGAGAACGCATCAAAAATATCGCAAAGATTATAAAAGGCGCAAAAAATTACGATTTGATTATGGCAACCGGATGCGCTGATTATGGTTTTTTACCAATTGCGATAGGGGTTGTTGCAGGAAGAATTCATAAAAAAAGAATTTTGGTGGACTTTCACTCGGGGTATCCTGAGCCTTTTATGCAACATTTCGGCAGGTTGGTAAAAATTTTTCTGGGGAATATTCCGGTTACGGTTGCCTCAGGGTACCTTTTTGATATTTTCAAGAAATATAAGCTGAATGTTTTCCTCATGCCTTATCATTTTCATTACGATGCATTTCCAGAAAGGTCCAATAAGTTTGAATGGAACAAAAAAATAATGTGGGCAGCTTCATTCCAATTTATGTATGACCCCGAAACCGCGCTTAAAGCATGCAGCCTTGTGCTTGGTAAAAGGCAGGATGTGGAATTCCATTTTTTTGGCGAAGGGAAACTTTTAAAAAACCTAAGCAAAAAATACAGCCATAAAAATATTTTCTTTAAAGGGTTTATCCCGAGAAGCGAACTATTACCGCAATACCAGCAATACTGCGCATTTTTAAATACTTCTTTCGGGGACAATTTTCCTTTAAGGCTGGTTGAGGCGTCGTTTTACGAATTGCTGGTCATTTCAGCGCGTTGCAGCGGAGTAGCCACCATATATAACGATAAAGAATGTTTATTTTTTGAAAAAGGAGATTATGTAAAGTTGAGCGAGCATATATTGGGCGTTTTAGAGGGGCAGCATTTTTACGATTCTTTTCGTAATAATATGCATAAAAAGATAATGAGTTTTACATGGGAAAAAGTGCGGGATAAATGGCTGTCTTTGTTAAACGAAAATAAAACAAAATGATGGATTTTACGATAAAAACTTTAACCGGGCTGTATAAAAATCTGGTAAAAAATAATTATGAAGTTACAACTTTATGCAGCTTTTTAAAGCGGCCCGGCCCTGGTAAAATTTGCGTCTTGCGGCACGATGTTGACAGGCAAATTAACACTGCTTTAAAGCTGGCTGAGCTGGAAAGTAAAATGAACATAAAAGCCTCGTATTACTTCCGTTATCCCGCAACCTTCAGGGAAGATGTTATCAGAAGAATACACAAGCTTGGCCATGAAACAGGTTACCATTACGAAGTGTTGGCAAAAACAAACGGTAACTATAAAAAAGCTTTTGAATTGTTCAAAAAAGAGCTTACTGAATTCAGAAAAATCGTATCAATATGCACTATTTCCGCGCATGGTTCGCCTTTTTCAAAATGGGACAATAAAAAAATATGGGAAACTTATAAATTTACAGACCTGGGAATAACAGGCGAAGCGTATTTATCCGTCAATTTTAACGAGGTCTTTTATTTAACTGATACAGGAAGGGCATGGAATAGGAGCGAAGCTAATATTAGGGATAAGGTTGACACTAAATTTAATCTTAAATTCCGTAATACTAAAGATGTTATCGCTGCCCTGGATGGGGGGAAAATGCCGGATAATATTATATTAAATGTTCATCCAAACAGGTGGAAGGATAATTTTTCCGGTTGGTGCGCGGAGCTGGCGATGCAGAACTTTAAAAATATCGGCAAAAGATTTTTGCACCCGGGTAAATAATAATGATTAAAACAGTAATTATTTTAGGAAATCACGTTCAAAGTTTGGGGGTTATGCAAAGTGCGGGCAAAATGGGCCTGGAAACAACCCTGTTTAATAAGAGCAAATTATGCATAGCGGCTTTTTCCAAATATTGCAGCAATTTTATACTATACAAAGACGCAAATGAATTAAAAGAAAAATTATTGAATTTATATAAAGGAACAAAAAACGCAGTTATCATACCAACTAACGACTACCTGGTTGAATTCGTGGCAACTAATTACGATATTCTGCGCAAATATTATTATTTGGCCATACCGGAAAGCGGCGTTGCCGGTGTGTGCTTAAATAAAATTTTAACTTACCAAAAAGCTAGAGAATTCAATATACCTATTCTAAAATTTTCTATCCCAAATAATTTAACAGAAGCTTTAAATGCCGCCGAGCAAACAGGTTATCCGGTTGTTTTGCGCCCGGCATTTATGCATAAATTTTTTCCAGGAACCGGTAAAAAAATATTATTATGCAGAGACAAAAACAGCCTGATTGAAAATTATAAATTTATGTCCGGAAAAATTCCGGCAGAAGAAGTAATCGTCCAGGAATATGTCCCGAAGAAACAAAGGCGGCTGTTTTCATTTTGTTCTTTTTCTGCCGGAGGCAATATCTACGGCGGTTTTACTTTGCACAGGACGCGCCAAAGGCCGGGAGAATTTGGAATTTCTACGTTCGCAAAGACGGTAAACATCGAAGAGATAGAAAAAATGTCCATGAGCTTTCTTAAAAAAATTAATTATTTTGGAATATCTGAAATAGAGTTTATATATGATGAGAAAAGCGGGCAATACAGCCTTATAGAAATAAACCCAAGGATGTGGAAGCAGAATTCCATAGCAGAAAAATTAGGTATAAACCTGGTAAAAATGCTGATAGACTGCCTTGGTGGAAAACAACTAAGCGTAAATATTAACCGTAAAAGCGATATAGCCTGGATAGAGCCAATTACTGATTTTTTTGCAGCGATAGATGGGCTGAGAAAGCGCGAGATTAATATCAAACAATATATAAACTCATTAAGGATGGAAAAAAAGATAGCAGTTTTCTCAATGTGCGATCCAATGCCCGGCATAATGTATATCTTACTTTTGCCGTATTTATTCAGAGAAAGGAGGTAGCCTTGGCTTATAAGTTAATTTTAGCAAATTTTTTATTGTCTTACTTTATTTTTCTTCTGACATATAAAAAATGTAAATTTCCAGAAACATGTTTTTGCCGGGAAGCCTTGATCATAGGCTGTATTAGTTCAGCTGCCGGGTTGTTTCTTAAAATTTATGATTATACCTTCTGGTTTTTGCTGCCCATTTTCTTAATCATTTTCTTTTTAAGCTTTGCGGCGGTTGTTTTATGGAGTTTTCTCAGAGACCCGAAAAGAGAATTTGACGGCGGTAAAGACCTGGTTATTTCTCCCGCTGACGGAAGGATTATTTATATAAGGAAAGTCAATAAAGGAAATATTCCCGTATCAATAAAAGGTAAAACCAGCATGTTGTTGGAAGAAATAGTAAAAACAGATTTGTTCAACAAGGACGCTGTTATCGTCGGTATAATAATGTCTTTGCTGGACGTGCACGTAAACAGGGCGCCTGTAAACGGGGAAGTTGTATTGCAAAAACATACGGAAGGAAAATTTCTGTCTTTAAAGTCAGCAGACTCCGATACGCAGAATGAAAGAAACACCATGGTGATAAAAAACAAAAATTACCTTATAGGTGTTGTGCAGATAGCTTCAAAGAGGGTGCGCAGGATATTAAGTTTTGTTAACGAAGGCCAAAGCATAAAAAGAGGCGCCAAAATAGGAAAAATAATGTTTGGTTCCCAGGTGGATGTTATTCTGCCTGCCGATTGCGAGTTGTTAATTAAAGAAGGCGCGCGTGTGTATGCCGGAAGCTCCCCAATTGCAAAAATAGCCGGCCTTGGCCAATAAGAAAAAGATGCGAATAATAATTGATATAAACCATCCCGCGCATGTAAATTTTTTCAAAAATGCCGTGTGCAGATTGTTTGAAGACGGGCACGAAATAACAATCACAGTATTAGAGAGAGGGGTCCTGCCGCAAATCGTATTTAAAGAATTTGGCTATGTCAAATGCGTGCCGATAGGCAGGCGTTCCGGAAATATTTTCTCTATAGTTTTCGAAGCAAACTTAATCAAATTTTTTAAGATGCTGGCTTTTGTTTTTAAAAACGACATAAATATAGGTTTAGGCGTTGGCACGTTCCTGTTGGGGGCCTGTTTGAAATTTAAAGGCGTTCCAAATATACAGTTTGATGACGACATAGAACGCAAAGAAGAAATATTTCTTGAAAAAGCAACCTGCACAAAACTTTACTTTCCGCCCATTTGTAAAGCAGGGAAAAAAATCAAAACTTATAACGCATCGAAAGAATGGGCATATCTATCTCCAAAGTATTTTAATGCCAACCAAGAGGCACTAAAAGAATATAATATTAATCCTAGAGAATATATTTTTATCCGCGAAGTAGATACAGCAACCTTTAATTACAGGCATCAAAGGCCAAACCTTATAGAAAGTTTAGCGAAACAACTGCCATCTTCTTTAAAGGTATTATTATCTCTTGAGAATAAAAGCAGAAAAAACTATTATCCGCAGGAATGGATTCTGCTTAAAGAGCCGATAAAAGATATTCATTCCTTAATGTATTTCAGTAAACTAGTCATATCTTCTGGAGATAGCATCGCTCGTGAAGGGGCATTGCTGGGGGTGCCTAGTATTTATTGCGGATTTAGAAAAATGGCAATTAACAAATTTGTAGAAAAGAAAGGAATGTTTTATCAGATTGCGCCGAAAGAAGTTCCTGAATTTGTGAAAAAAGTTGTACAGGGGCATATTAATTTTGAAAATCAAGATATTTTTAGGCAAAAATTATTTCAAGAATGGGACGATGTAACAAAACTTATTGTCAAAGAAACCGAAGAGTACGTTAGAATAAAGGAGAAACAATGGATATAAGCATATTCGGTCTGGGATATGTCGGTTGTGTAAATTTAGCATGCCTCGCTAAAAGCGGGCATACGATTGTCGGCGTAGATATTAATAAAAACAAAGTAGCATCGATTAATCAAGGCAACTCTCCTGTTTCCGAGCCAATGTTGGCGGATATTATAAAAACACAGCACTCAAAAAACCGGGTTCGAGCAACTACCAATTTTCTAGAAGCAATTGAGAGTACTGATCTTTCGATAATCTGCGTAGGTACGCCATTGCTTTCTTCCAAAAAAACTCTCGACTTAAAAAACATATTCGCTATAACTGAACAGATAGGGAAAGGGTTAATAATAAAAAGAAAATTTCATACAATAATTATTCGTAGCACTGTAATGCCCGGGACAGTTGATAAAATAATCAGTTTGCTTGAGGTATCCACTGGTTTACGTAACAAAAAAGATTTTGCCGTGGTGCTTGTTCCGGAATTTATGCGGGAAGGAACATCAATATATGATTATTATAATCCACCGTATGTTATTCTGGGTTCTGACTCAGAAAAAGGGTTAAAAGCGGCCAAAAACATTTATAAAAATATAAATGCTCCTGTATTGGAAATAGGAATTAAAGAAACAGAGATATTAAAACTCGTAAATAACGCTTTCCATGCGCTTAAAATATGTTTTTCCAATGAAGTAGGGAATATATGTAAAAAATTTAACATAAATGCGTATAAAGTTATGGATATTTTTTGCAAAGATAATAAATTAAACATTTCTACCAAATATCTTAAACCAGGCTTTGCGTATGGCGGTTCCTGCCTGCCAAAAGATTTAAATGCGCTTGTTGCTGCTGCTAACAGGCAGGGTTTAAGGGTACCGCTGCTTAAGTCCGCTATTACCAGCAACAATTTTCACAAAGAAATAGCTTTCGAGTTGATACGGTCATTTAAGAAGAAAAACATCGGAATAGTTGGGCTGGCGTTTAAAAATAATACGGATGATTTAAGGGGGAGCCCTGCCATGTATGTTGCGAGAAAATTATTGGCAAATGGGTATAAACTGAAAATATACGATAAGAATTTGCATTTCGTAAAAATAATCGGCAAGAATAAAAAATTTATGAAAGAATCCCTGCCTCATATAAAAAACTTAAAAGTAGATACGCTTAAAGAGCTAGTTAGATTTTCAGAAGTTGTGGTCATTTTTCATAAATCCCCTGGAATTATTAAGTATATTTATAATTATCCCGAAAAAAAATTTATAGACTTAGTTGGCCACGACAATAATGGAGCTTTAAAAAATTATATTAATATATTTTAATGATCGATAGCTGTTCCAGGGGTAAATAACGAATTAGCCTAAAGATTCCTTAATAATATTTTGACAAGCATTCGATAAATGAGATAATTTTGTAACAAACATTAAAGAAATGATTAAAATTGCATTAGTTGGTATAGGATATTGGGGCCCTAACCTATTAAGAACGTTTATTTCTTTACCGGGAATAGACGTCCGGTTTATTTGTGATAAAAATAAACAATTAGCCGCAAAAATTGGATTTAGTTACCCTACAGTAGATTTTTCCACCGATTACAATCAAATTCTAGCTGATAAAGATATAGATGCGATAGTTATATCTACCCCAGGGGTTACTCATTATGCTATCGCCAAAGCTGCTTTGACGGCGGGTAAAGATGTATTTGTAGAAAAGCCTATAACCTTGAAGCTTAAAGAAGCAGAAAATCTCTTGAAGGCGGCGCAAAAAAACAAAAGAATTCTTATGGTTGGCCATCTTTTAGAATATCATCCTGTTACGGTAAAGCTAAAAGCATTAATCGAGAAAAAAACATTAGGAGATGTTTATTACATTGAATCGCGGCGGCTTAATCTTGGAAAAATCCGCAGAGAGGAGAATGTAATTTGGAGTTTAGCTACGCACGATATCGCAATGATGATGTTTCTGCTAGGCAAAACACCGATTTCTGTTGAGGCTAATGGTGGCAGTTATATTCAAAAGCGGGTCGAAGATCTGGCATTTATAACGTTACAGTTTCCCGGAAATATTTTAGGGCACATAAGTGTTAATTGGCTTAGCCCTAGAAAAATAAGAGAAATTACAGTGGTAGGTTCGAAAAAAATGGCTATTTTTGATGATATGGTGCACGATGAGAAATTAAAAATATGGAATCAATATCAAGAGAAAAAAAGGTTTGTAGACTACAGCCATTTACCGAAACTGAAGTTTGGCTCAATATCTATACCCAGGGTAAAGTTAGAGGAGCCGCTTAAATTGGAATGCGAACATTTTATCGAATGTGTGAAATCTAGAAAGCAACCGCGTAGCGACGGTAGTGACGGATTGCGGGTGTTAAAAATATTAATGGCCGCACAAGAATCTTTAGAGAAGAGGAGGGTGGTTAAAATTGTCTAAAATAAAATATTTTATCGACAAAAGCGCCATCGTTGAGAAAGGCGCAAAAATCGGCATGGGTTCTAA
>JAQVOZ010000168.1 GCA_028702365.1 Candidatus Omnitrophota bacterium
CCGATCTATTATTTCGCGATTTCCCCCGGGAGACCAGCTTAAAAGCAGAAGATAATTGGCGATTGCTTCGGCTAAATAACCCTCCTCCTTATATTCTCTTATCGATGTTGCACCGTAGCGTTTGGACATACGGCCGCCTTCTTCAGACATAATCAAGGGGACATGCGCAAACTGAGGCGCTTTAAACCCAAGAGCTTTATACATAAGAATTTGTTTCGGAGTATTTGATATATGATCCTCTCCCCTTATGATAAGCGACATTTCCATAAGCGCGTCATCGATACAACAGCTAAAATTATACGTCGGGGTGCCGTCTTTTTTAATAATAACCTCTTCCTCTTTGGGTAATTCTTTAAAAACAATTTTACCCCGGATCAAATCATCAATTTCTACATTAGCATTAGCAAAATCGTATTTAAAAAATACAGCGTCGTCTTTCTTGTAGGCCCGGCCACTATCAACCAGCTTTTGCGCGTAATCGCGGTAAAGGTCGAATCTTTTTGACTGATAATAGATTTCGTCGAAGTCCATGCCAAGCCATTTTATGCTTTCCAAAATTTCATCAAGATATTCCTGCTTAGAACGCGCCAGGTCGGTATCTTCTATGCGCAGGATAAATTTTCCTTTTGTGTGGCGCGCGTAAAGCCAGTTAAAAAGACAGGTGCGCGCTCCGCCTATATGCAAATAGCCGGTTGGCGATGGTGCGAATCTAACTATCGGCTGATCAGAACTTTTCATTTTGGGTTTCCTCCAAGAATTTGTTAAAATCTACTTTATACTTCTCTGCCTCGCGGCGGGCATCGTCGGTTGCTCCGGTCTTTATATATATTTTAGCTAAAAGCGCATGCGTGCCGCTGGCAGAAGGCTCAAAAAACAGGCTGTCACGGCAATACATAAAAGCTTTCTCATAGTCTCCCTGGCTGTAATAAATTCTCGCAAGAAGCAAATAAGCCTCATCATTGTTTGGATAAATTTTTATTATTTCATTCAGGTATTCTTTGCTTTTTTCATAATAACCCAGAAAGTATAAAACTTTTGCTTTATTGAGATAACTTTTTATAAAAGGCATTTTCAGTTTTACATCTTTAATCAAATCAAACTTTCCGACCTCGATTGAGCCAAAATCAATCACAAGATTTGCAAGCGATGGATTTTTTTCTATGAAATTGTCGCTTACAAAAATTATTCCATCCCAGCCAAAGTATACACATTTAAAACCCTTTCTATTTATATACTTTATAGCAGGCGCAGGGGTATCTGAGTAATAACATATGATAAAGCCGTCTAAATCGTATTTCTTAATTGCATAATTTAAAGCAGATTCGTTTCCTTCGATTATTTTTATGTATCTGCTAAAAAAATCCGGGCCGTAAAATTCTGCGCGGCCGTCAATAAAAACTTTTCTTTGCGGGAAAAAGTTAAATATCAGGTGCGCGCCGACGTTAAAGGTATTGAACATTCTTTCCGGAAGCTTATGCTTTTGTATAAACATCAGCATATCTTTGGGGTTCTTGTAGGGGTTTATATTAAAAAATGAATACTCTGCTTCTATTTTTTTATTCTGAGTAATCATTGTAACGCCGCGGCGGGAAAGGCCTCTAATCTGCTGTATCATACTTACAGAAAAAATAATAGCCAGAATAACAAAAAATAATCTAAGCAGGTTAAAACCTGCTTCTTTAAAAATAGTTTTCATCAAATAATCTTTTATGTATTGATATCTATCGACAAATATGACTATTGCAACCGGAATGAAAAAATACATATTGCGCAAAGAATTTAAAGAAAACGCGGCCAAGGCTACTGCGAGGCCCACATAGAATAAATTTAACTTCTTAAAAAAACCAAGGCACAGAAAAGTGAATATTAAAAAACCGAACAAAAGCCGGTTGGCGGACAGGTCGGAAAGCGGACTTCCCAGCTCCTGAATATACCTATAAAATATTTTTTGGTTCCCGGATACGATATCTTTCAGGATTTTTAAAGGATATTTAATGGTTGCAAGCGGTTGAGGATTTAAAAAGCAGGCAAAAAGAGTTAATATAAAAATTATTTTAACCGTATTATAAAAATTATTATCTATTTCTTCTTTTTTTGTCTTAGCCAATAAAATGTAAAGGAGCAAAACTGCTGGCCCTAGGAAAAAAAATCCGTGGATATTTACCCAAAAAACCTGAATTAATGGCAGAAAAAAAAGCATCCATCTTTTTTTAAAAACGAAGGGCGCTAAAAATAAAATAAAAAAAAGGAAGCTGAAATTATCCGGACGCAAAGAGAATCGCCCGAATGCTACGTGAAGGCCATAAAAAATAAGAGGGAAACCAAACATCCATTCTGTCTTGAGAGTAAAAATTGTAAGTATAAAAAACGACAGGCAGAAAACAACCGTGAGCAGGAAGAAAAACCCGTTAATACCCCAATTTTTATAGAGCAGATAAATTAAAATCTGGTAAAACCATTCATGATTCGTCCATGGCTCGCCCGCTTTAGAAAAAGAAAATATGTCGTTCTGGGGCACAGTTTTGTGGGTAACTATATATTCTCCGGCCTTGGTATGAAAAAAATAATCGATATCGGTTAAGTTATATGAAACATATAAAGCAAGAAATGCGAAAAAAATAAAAAAAACCGGAAATTTAAAAAATTTTACCGCCTTATCGATAGTTTCCATTTTATATAATTTAATAATTACAACAAGCCTTGAGAAGTTTTTGCTACTTCCCGGCCCTTAGCTAATGCTTTAATATTGATATTTAGCATCGGATTGTTGGCGCTAAAAATTTCCTTTAAAATGCCGATAATCGTTTCCTGCCTAAGGATATCCGGTTTTAGATAAATAAGTGCACCCAGGGCAACCACATTGGCGCATTTTAAATCTCCGCACTCCAGGGCAATTTTGTTTAACGGAAGATAAACTATCTTTTTAGCTGATAAATTTAGCTTATTCTCTATAAGGTCTGAATTTAATATTAAGGTGCAGTTTTTATCCAATTGATTTTTAAATTTATTCAAAGATTGCTGGTTTAATATTATCGCAGCATCTGGATTTTCGACGAGCGCAGATGCAATAGGTGCATCTGAAATTTTTATATAGCAGTATGCAGTGCCTCCTCTTACTTCAGGCCCGTAAGAAGGTATATACGTTGTAAATTTATTTTCTAAAATTGCTGCGGCCGCAATTACCTTGCCAAGGCTCATCAAACCTTGCCCGCCTGCTCCGGATAATAGTATATCCACTTTCATTATTAAATCCCAAGCTCCAAATACCAAATTCCAAACAAGTGCCAAATACCAATTTTCAAATGACCGAAACGGATTCCGTTTAAAACATTGTGACTTTGGTCATTGGAGTTTATTTGATGCCTGGAATTTGTGATTTGGAATTTCATTTATCCTTTATTACTCCTAATGGAAATGTTTTTACCATTTCCTCATCTATCCATTTCATTGCGTCAACGGGTTTTTTTTGCCAAACCGTAGGACAGGGGCTCAAAACTTCAACTATCGAAAAACCCTTGTTAGCCAGTTGATTCGTAAAAGCTTTTTTTATGTATGAGCGTGTTTTTATTATTTCCTTGGGGCTGGAAACTGCAGACCGCGCGGCAAAATTAACTCCTTCTAGGCCGGCTAAAATTTCACTAAATTTTATAGGCCAGCCTTCTCCGGCTTGGGGATTCCTTCCCTGAGGCGTAGTTGCCGTTATTTGGCCGGTAAGCGTTGTTGGCGCCATTTGGCCGCCGGTCATACCATAACAAGCATTATTTACAAATATACAG
>JAQVOZ010000012.1 GCA_028702365.1 Candidatus Omnitrophota bacterium
TCGCTTACTCTTTAATAGAGAATAAGCCTATCACTTTTGATTTAGCAAAGGAAATCTTGAAAGATATGGTGAAAGAAATTTACAAAAGAGTAACCCCGGACGTTATACTGGAAAGAGTAAGCAATTATTTTAACATCCCGAAGGAAGACCTTAAAAAAGGCAAGCGCAGCAAAACCCTGGTACTGCCCAGGCAAATAACTATGTATCTGGTAAGGGAGCTGACCGACCTTTCCTTGCCGGAAATTGGCGTATCCCTGGGAGCCAAACATCACACAACGATTCTTTACGCACACAAAAAGGTTAAAGAAGAGGTAAAAGGAAACCAGAAGCTCAAACTTATTATTGACAGCATCAAACAGGAAATTAAGAGCTTATAAAAACTTTTTTGTGAATAAAAATACTGGTTTTATTTTTTGTTTCTGATACAATTACAGTTCTTAACAGATTCCACAGGACCTATTACGGCTACTACTTATGAAGTTTATTATTAATAAAGAAGTATTACTAGATAACCTACAGAAGGTTTTAGGACCTACCGCCTCAAAACAAAACTTCCCTATTTTAAACAGCGTTCTTATTACTACAAGCGACAATAAACTGAAATTTATTGCAACAGACCTAGATATTACAATTATTGCCCTGCAGGAAGCGGATATTGTAGAGAAGGGGAAGATTGCTATACCCATGAAAAGGTTTATCTCTATAATAAGAGAGCTTCCTTCCAGTGAAGTAACTGTCGAAACGGCAAAGAATAACCTCTTAATAAAATGTGGAAAAATTGAGTTCAAAATAAACACACTAAACGCAGCAGAATTTCCCCAGATAGAAGAAGAAAAAGATGTGTCTCTTATTAGAATAAACCCGCTTGTGCTCGAAGAAATGATTCGAATGACGTCTTTTTGCGTGGGGTATGAGGATGTTAACTATGTTCTAAACGGAATTCTTTTCGACATCAGCGAAGACACAATAAGCCTTATTGCTACAGACGGCAAAAGGCTGTCGTTTATTAAGAAACAATCGCCGCCAAACCAGCCGGAAATTAAAACAAAAATTTCGTTTATCTTGCCGATTAAAGCGATAAACGAACTTTATAAATTAATAAAAGAAAAAGAAGAAGATATTTTTCTTTTTGTAAAAGAAAACAGGGTGGGGTTCGATTTTAAAAACACACAATTTATTACAAGGCCCATCGAAGGGGAATTCCCCAATTACCTGCAATATATACCAAACGAAACCAAAGATAAGCTCGCAGTTAGCAGGCAGGATTTTTCGCTTGCCTTAAGAAGGGCGGATTTGCTTTCAACGCAAGATTATCAGGGGGTCAAGTTCGAATTAAAAAAAGACAGCCTGGTTGTTTCAAAGTCTACGCCCCAGCTGGGAGAAGCAAGGGAAGTGGTTGAGGCAAGATATACCGGGCCGAATTTAGAGATAGGGTTTAACCCAAATTATTTAATTGACGCCCTAAAGAACTTAACCGATGCGGAAGTCAGTTTCGAATTTTTCGGGGCAGACAAACCGGCAGTTCTTAGAAAGGAAGGTTTCATTTATCTCATCCTTCCCATGAAGATATAGAATAACCAGCTGGCCTGCGCGCTAAAAACAGAACATACGTGGCAACACATATTAAAAGTATAATAGAGGAATTTTTAAAAGAAAAAAAAGCCGAAGCTAAAAGTACGGGGAAAATAGAAAGAATAGTAGAAGAAAATCTGGGCGAGAATTTAAAAAAACACGTAAGGCTGCAAAGAATATATAAAAAAAACCTCATTTTTTGTTCCGATTCCTCAAGCGCAAGTTATGAATTCCGATTAAGGAGAGAGGGTTTGCTTAAAGCCGTAAAAAAAGAATTTCCGGACATAGAAGGAGTAAAAATAAAAATAGGCGATTATGACTGAGCAAACTAAAACGCAAAAATACGACGCAACCACAATCCAGATTTTAGGCGGCATCGAAGCTGTAAGAAAGCGCCCCGCGATGTATATCGGAGATACCTCAACAAGAGGGTTACATCATCTGGTCTATGAGGTGGTTGATAACTCAATTGACGAAGCAAGCGCGGGTGTTTGCGATAAGATAAAAGTTACAATCCATTCCGACAACAGTGTCTCTGTAGACGACAACGGAAGAGGCATCCCTGTCGATATTCATAAAACAGTAAATAAACCGGCGCTCGAAGTTGTTCTTACAATGTTACATGCCGGAGGAAAATTCGACCACAAGGCTTATAAGATAAGCGGAGGATTACACGGCGTGGGTGTCAGCGTTGTCAATGCACTTTCCGGCTGGATGGAGGCTGAGGTTAAAAGAGATGAGAAAGTCTATCATCAGCGTTTTGAAAAAGGCCACGCCAAAACGCAGATGAAAGTAATCGGCAAATCCAAATCTACCGGAACAAAAATTACTTTTAGGCCGGATAAAGAAATATTTAAGGAAATAAATTTTTCTTTCGATGTTTTGTCCCAACGCTTAAGAGAACTCGCCTTCCTAAATTCAAATATAGAAATAATACTTGCGGACGAGAGAACCGAAAAGGAAGCCACGTTTAAATTTAAGGGCGGCCTCACGTCATTTATTGAATACCTAAACCACAACAAAACTCCGCTGCATAATAAAGTTGTAAGTTTCAACAAAGAAAAAGATGAAGTTATCGTCGAGGGCGCGCTCCAGTATAATGATGGTTATAAAGAAAACATTTTTTCTTTCGCAAACAACATAAATACAATTGAAGGAGGAGCGCACTTGACCGGGTTTAAAACCGCCCTTACCCGCGCCATAAACCAGTACGCTAAGGGAAAAAACCTTCTTAAAGATATAGACAGCATTTCCGGAGAAGACATCAGGGAGGGCTTATGCGCGGTAATAAGCGTAAAACTTCCCAACCCGCAATTTGAGGGTCAGACCAAAACCAAATTAGGGAATTCCGAAATAGACGGTATGGTTGCTTCGATTGCTTTTGAGGCTCTTAGCTCATTTTTTGAAGAAACGCCATCGGTTGCAAATAAAATAGTTGAAAAAACAATTCTTGCCGCGCACGCGAGAGAGGCGGCAAGAAAGGCCAGGGAACTTACCCGCAGAAAAGGCGCGCTTGACATGCGCGGCCTTCCGGGAAAGCTTGCGGATTGTTCGGAACGTGACCCGCAAGCCTGTGAGGTTTATATCGTGGAAGGAGAAAGCGCCGGCGGCAGCGGCAAACAGGCGCGTAATAGAAATTTCCAGGCAATACTTCCGATTAGGGGAAAAATTTTAAATGTAGAAAAAGCCAGGCTTGATAAGATTTTGGCCAACGAAGAAATAAGAACGATAATTTCTGCGCTCGGCACCGGTGTCGGCGACGAATTTGATATTACAAAATTAAGATACCACAAAGTTGTAATTATGGCCGATGCTGACGTTGACGGGTCACATATCCGCACGCTGGTTTTAACTCTTTTTTACCGGCAACTGCCTAAACTGATAGAGGACGGGTATATTTATATTGCGCAGCCGCCGCTTTACCGTATAAAAAGAAGGGATCTGGAAGAATACGTTCATACGGAAAAAGATATGGACGAGATTATTTTAAAACTTGGCACTAAAGCCGCCAAATTTTCAACGGCTGGTAAGGGCGGCAAGGATTTTTCCGACAAAGAAATGGAGAAGATAGTCAATGATCTTATAGAGCTTGAAAAATTAAGCTATGCACTTGAACGTAAGGGGATAGCTTTTAAAGATTACGTTGATGCCGTGGATGAGAAAAAGAAAAAATATCCGATGTATAAGGTGCATGCCAATAATAAGATATTTTTTGTTTTTGATGATGATGAACTTTCCGATTATAAAGATAAAGAAGATTTGGACAGCGTAGAAATTTTTGAGTCCTATCAAATAAAAGAAATCTGCGCCGGGCTTGCCAAGCACGGGCTCTCTATCAAAGATTTTTTGCCGCAGGAAAAAGAAAAGTTTATTTTAATCAACGATGAAACCAAAGAAGAAGCGAAATGTAAAAGTTTAAAAATGGTGCTTGATGAAGTAAAAAAGATTGCAACAAAAGGTATGCATATCCAAAGATATAAAGGTTTAGGAGAAATGAATCCGGAACAGTTGTGGGAAAGCACGCTGGACCCGGAGAAGCGTACGCTGGTTAAGGTGACCCTTGAAGACGCGGTTGAGGCTGACAGGATTTTTACTTTGCTGATGGGGGAAGAAGCAGAGCCCCGCAGGGAATTTATCCAGGCTCACGCGCACGAAGTTAAAAATTTGGATGTATAAAAAAAGCTTTCAGTCATCAGGCGTCAGCTTCCAGCTGCCCTTTCAGGGCACCTTTAGAGCTGACAGCCAAGAGCTGACAGCCAAGAGCTGAACATGCAAGAGCAAACTAACAAAGGAAAAATTATAACCCGCTATCTCGAAGAGGAGATGCAGGAATCGTATTTGTCTTACTCGATGTCTGTCATCGCAGGCAGGGCCCTTCCCGACATCCGTGACGGCCTTAAACCGGTTCAAAGAAGAATCATGTACGCGATGAACGAGTTGCACCTGCGTTATAACCAGCCGCATAAAAAATGTGCAAGAATCGTCGGAGAGTGTCTCGGTAAATATCATCCGCACGGAGACCTTTCGGTCTACGACGCTCTCGTCAGAATGGCGCAGGATTTTACTTTGAGGTACCCGCTTATAAACGGCCAGGGTAACTTTGGTTCGATAGACGGCGACCCTCCTGCAGCAATGCGTTATTCTGAAGCGCGGCTTTCAAAAATTGCAGACTTTGTTCTTCAGGATATCGACAAAGACACGGTTAAATTTTTCCCTAATTTTGATAACTCACTTACCGAGCCGGAAGTTTTGCCCTCTGTTGTGCCCACGCTTCTTGTTAACGGCGCAAGCGGTATCGCGGTTGGTATGGCGACAAACATGCCTCCGCATAATTTGGGTGAGGTTTGCGACGCGCTTGAGCATTTAATTGATAATCCCACAGCTTCAATCAAAGAGCTGCATAAATTTGTAAAGGGTCCGGATTTTCCAACCGGCGCGATAATCTGCGGCAAGGGCGAGCTCCTTAAAATGTATGAGGAAGGCAGAGGCAAGATGATCCTCCGTGCCAAATCAACCATTGAGCACGAAAAAGGAAAATCGCAGATAATTATTACAGAAATCCCCTACCAGCTGAACAAAGCTAACCTTATAGAATCTATCGCCAATTTAGTCACGGATAAAAAAATTGAAGGCGTTTCCGACCTTCGCGATGAATCCGGCAAAGAAGGCATACGTATACTGTTGGAACTTAAAAGAGATGTCGAGCCGCAAATAATTTTAAATCAGCTTTATAAGCATACCGGCCTTGAAACAACTTACGGCGCGATATTCCTGGCGCTGGTAAACAGAAAACCCGTTATTCTTACGCTCAAGGAAATGCTGGCGCATCATATAGCTTTTCGTAAGGAAGTAATTGTAAGGAGAACGAGGTTCGAGCTTGATAAGGCGCAAAAGCGCGCGCATATTTTGGAAGGATTAAAAATCGCGCTGAAATATTTAGACCAGGTTGTCGCGCTGATTAAAAAATCAAAAAATGTCCAGGAAGCCAAGGAAAATTTAATGAAAAAATTTTCCTTGTCCGAAGTGCAGGCGCAGGCAATTTTAGATATGCAGTTGGCCAGGCTTTGCGCTTTGGAGCGGGATAAAATAGACCAGGAATATCTGGAGCTCCTGAAAAAGATCGAGCTCTATAATTCGATTTTGGCTTCCGAAAAGAAACAGGAAGCGCTGATAAAGGAAGAGCTTAAAATTTTAAAAGAACAATTCGCTGACGAGCGGCGCACGGAAATTGTCGCTAAAACAGAAGAAATCGAAATAGAAGATTTGATAGTTGAAGAGGATATGGTTGTAACCATAAGCGGTTCGGGTTATATAAAACGCATGCCGCTGACTGCCTACCGTCAGCAAAAACGCGGGGGCCGCGGGGTCGCTGCCATGGCCACATCCGAAGAAGATTTCGTGGAACATCTTTTTGTCGCCTCAAGCAAGGATACGCTTTTGGTTTTTACGGATGAAGGCAAAATCTATCCCATTAAAACTTATGAGGTTCCGCTCGGAAGCCGCACTTCAAAAGGAAGGGCGATAATAAATCTTTTAAGCCTTACCACTAAAGAAAAAATCACAAAAGTTTTATCTACTAAGGAATTTGAACCAAAGCAATTCATATTAATGGCGACAGAGGGTGGCATCATAAAAAGAACTTCGCTTGAATTATTTGCTAATATAAGAAAAAGCGGAATATGCGCTATAACTTTAGATAAAGATGACCGCCTTGTGGGCGCGGGCATATGCGAGGACAAAGACGAAGTCATACTTATCACCGAAAAAGGAAAATCCATACGCTTCGAAGCCAAAGACATAAGGCCTACCGGCAGGCAATCGCAAGGTGTGCGTGGGATGAAGCTTGGCAAGGGCGATGTGGTTGTGGGCATGGTGCTTTTGGAAGGTACGCTCAAAAAAGAAGATTTTTATATCCTTACTGCGACCGACAATGGTTTTGCGAAAAGAAGCCATATCGAAGAATATCGCCTGCAGTCAAGAGGAGGCAAGGGGATAATCAATATAAAAGTTTCTGCAAAAATAGGAGACGCAAAAGGCGCCATACTTGTGCAGGATAGCGATGAAGTTATGTGTATAACTCAAAAAGGCATTCTCATAAGAACGAAAATAAAAGATATACGTTCCTCCGGCCGTTCGACGCAAGGCGTTAAGATAATTAATCTTGAATCAGGAGACAAGCTTTCTACTATAGCCCGCATTGCTCCGGAAGAATAATTCTTATGCTGCAAACCCCCCGAATTAAACAGGCTGAAACTTTCTTTGCAGGTTTTAAGGCTTAGGTGGTATAATTTTGATAAATGTTGACAAAATAAATTTACCTTTTAAAATAAAAAGACTTTTTATCTAAGATTGTTAACGTCCCCATCGTCTAGCCTGGTTCAGGACATCGCCCTTTCACGGCGACGGCGCCAGTTCAAATCTGGCTGGGGACGTTGATTTTTGCCTGAGGCGAAAATCAACCCCGAAGCGTTTCGTTAAAATTTCCTAGTTTCTTGCTAGTAAATTTTAACGATATATAGGCGCGAGGGGCGAATAAAAAGATTGCGAAAGTTACGAAGGCTAAGGAAGGTTACGAATATTGCAGCGATAAAAATATTTTGTAACCCTCGTAACATTAAATAATATGCAACCAAAGAAAAAACCCGTCGGCGTAATAGTTCTTGGTATGTTTAATCTGGTAGTGTTAGGCATGATCCAGCTTATAACCTTTCTGATGCCGCAAAACTGGCAAATGATACAGAAGATGCTTAAAGAAAGCGGTATTAACGTTAACTTATCCCCATCCCTGCTAAAAACAATGATTGTTATACAAAGCGTAGTTTCTTTGGTTTTTATAATTTGCGGAGCAGGGTTGCTCTTTAAGAAAGAATGGGCGAGGAAATTTACCGTATACTTCGCCTTTAGCATAGCCGCTCTGGTATTGATTTCGGTGTTGCTGTCTCCGGCGTCCATACGCCAGGCGGTAGTACAGATAATTTATCCAGGGATTCTGATTATTTATTTTACAAATAGAAATATCGAAGACTATTTTAGAGGGAAATAATTATGTGCGGGATACTTGGTTATATAGGAAAAGAAAGGGCGCTCGGCACGTTTATCGATGGCCTGTCAAGGCTGGAATACCGGGGGTATGATTCCTGCGGAGTGGTGGGCATAAAGAAAGGGGAGTTTTTCTTAAAGAAGCAGCCCGGCAAAATTCATGACCTCCGCAAGGAATTAAAAAGTTTTCTTGAGGAGAAATTCCCGATAGGGATTTTTCACACGCGCTGGGCAACCCATGGCCGGCCCAGCGAAGCGAATGCGCACCCGCATCTTGACTGCAAAGGCCAAATAGCTATAGTCCATAACGGAATTATCGAGAATTACCTTGAACTTAAGGAAGCCCTGGTAAAAGAAGGGCATAAGTTCGTAAGCGAAACCGACACAGAAGTCGTAGTCCATCTTGTAGAAAAGTTTTACAAGAATTCTCTTAAGGACGCAGTATGCAAGGCCATAAAAAAACTCAACGGTTCTTTTTCGTTGGGTGTTATTTCCCTAAAAGACCCAACGCGTTTAATTGCTGTTAGAAAAGGAAGCCCTTTAATTGTGGGGCTTGGCAAAGACGGGAATTTTATTGCTTCAGACATCCCCGCGATACTGCCTTTCGCCAAAGAAGTAGTGTATTTAAAGGATGAAGAAGTGGCGGTCATCAGGCATAATACTGTCGAAATTTTCCATTTTAAAGGCAAGCCCGTAAAACTCGAAATAGAAAAAGTTAATATTAAACCCCAGGATGCCGAAAAAAAAGACTTTGAGCATTTTATGCTTAAAGAAATCCATGAACAGCCGGAAGTGTTAAAAAAAATACTTTCTTTGTATGCAAAAAGAAACGCCATAGAATTCCCTTATATTAATCTGGATGAAAAATATTTAAAGTCGCTTAAGAATATTTTTATTACTGCCTGCGGCTCTGCGTATCACGCAGGTTATGTCGCCAAATATTTTCTGGAAAAGTATTGCGATTTGGATGTAGAGATAGATACTTCATCGGAATTCCGCTACCGCGAGCTTAACATAACTAAAAACGATTTACTTCTTGCAATCTCTCAATCAGGAGAAACTGCGGATACTCTGGCTGCGATAAGGGACATAAAGGGCAACGGAGTAAAAATTGTGGGCGTCTGTAACGTCGAAGGCTCAACTTTAACCAAGGAAAGCCACGGCCTCATTTTTACTCACGCAGGGCCGGAAATAGGGGTTGCCTCAACAAAAGCTTATACGGCTCAAATCATGGCGCTTCTTTTGCTGGCGTTACATATAGGTAAAATAAGAAATACAATTGCCGAGAAAGATTTTAAAGAAATGCTTGAAGAGCTTAGAATGATACCTGAGTATCAGAAAGATATTTTAACAAAGACGGGCGAAGTTAAAAAAATCGCCAAAGAGTTTTCTAAATTCGGCTGTTTTCTATTTCTGGGAAGAGGCATAAATTATCCTTCAGCCTTGGAGGGCGCCTTAAAATTAAAGGAAATTTCCTATATCCCTGCCGAAGGCTATCCGGCCGGAGAAATGAAGCACGGGCCAATTGCGTTAATCGATGAATACAGGGGCGTTGTCTGCATAGCGCCAAAGGATTTTCTTTATGAAAAGATGATTTCTAACATGCAGGAAATAAGAGCGAGAAAAGGAAAAGTACTTGCGATAGTAAATTACGGCGACTCCCAAGCCTCACGCTTAAGCGACGCAGTAATCTACTGCCCTCAGCTTAAAAATACCGACTTTTCTCCCATGCTCGTTGCGGTGGGCTTGCAGCTTTTTGCATATTATGTTGCAAAAAATTTAGGCTACGAAATAGACCAGCCAAGGAATTTAGCGAAATCGGTTACCGTTGAATAGGAATGGTATAAGTGTACAGTTTACTGTTTACAGTGTACAGTAAAAACCGTAAGGGTTATTTTTCTACTGTAAACCGTACACCGTTAACTGTAAACTATTATGTTATATATAGTTGCTACCCCCATAGGTAATCTTGAAGACATAACGCTTCGTGCCATCCGTATACTTAAAGAGGCAGATTTGGTTCTGGCAGAAGATACGCGTAAAACCGGATTTTTACTCTCGCATTTCGGCATAAAAAAGCCGCTGGTTAGTTTTTTCGAGCACAGTGAAATAAAAAAAATTCCCTGGGTAATTGAAGAGCTAAAATCCGGAAAAAATATAGCTCTTGTTTCCGACGCAGGCACTCCAACGCTTTCCGACCCCGGATATAAGCTGGTAAGGGAGTGCAGGAAAGAAAAGCTGCCAATTGCAGTAATCCCCGGAGCCTCCAGTATCACGGCAGCCCTTGCAAGCACTTCCATACCGCACGATAAATTCATATTTTTAGGCTACCTGCCCAGAAAACACAACGAACGCGTAAGATTGTTCGAAAAACTTAGGGGGCTTGAAGCTGCTATTGTTTTTTTTGAATCGCCTTTTAGGGTTTTGGCATCTTTGCAAGACCTTAAAGAAATAACCGGGAATGTCAAGATAGCTTTGGCAAGGGAACTGACAAAAAAATTCGAAGAAGTATTTGAATCCACCATAGACGAGGCAATATTGCACTTTACAAAATCAAAACCAAAAGGCGAATTCGTCGTTATCCTCGACGGCAAAACGCTTGGCGCGGCTGCCTAGATTACCCTTGACATTTCCTGCCACATAGGGTATATTTTATGAAACCTTTAAGCTGGTCCAGCGAGGCTGGCAAGGGGACAAAATGATTATAATACCAGAAAACAATATAACTATAACCCCGTACTCAAAAGGTACGGGGTATTTTTTTTAATGAGCACATTGCTTTTCCAAGCGACCAAAGGGACTGCAGAAAAAATGATAGTGCGAATTAGCCCTGTACCGTGCGAACAAGATGAGCTCTGGTGCAGGGTAAAAGGCAGAATGTAAACATGAGCCAGTTTAAAGAAAAAGCAAAAATATTAAACGCTGAAGAAATAAAACGCATCCTCCAGCGGCTTACGCATCAAATTCTGGAAAGCGCCCCGGCGCTTACAGACATTGTCTTGGTAGGCATACAAACCAGAGGGGTCTATCTTGCCAGGCGAATACAATCTATTTTCAAGGAGACAGAAGGGGTAGATATACCGCTTGGGACGCTCGATATAACTTTATACCGCGATGACCTTACTACAGTCGGGGTGCGCCCGGTGGTTAAAGAAACAAAAATAGATTTTGATTTGACCGATAAGGTGGTCGTGCTTATAGACGACGTGCTTTTTACGGGCCGTACCATACGCGCCGCGCTTGATGAACTTATGGATTTCGGCCGGCCCAAAATCGTTACGCTTCTTGTTTTAATTGACAGAGGCCACAGAGAGCTGCCAATAAGAGCGGATTTTGTGGGTAAAAATATTCCTACTTCCAACAACGAAACCGTCGAGGTGCGGCTCTCTGAGCTTGACGGGCTTGATGAGGTTGCCATAGGTGAGAAAGTCTAACAATATAAATTGGACGAAGAAAGACCTCCTTGATTTAGAAAATTTAAGCAAGGAAGAAATAGAATTAATACTGCAGACAGCAGCTTCTTTTAAGGAAGTTTCAACAAGAGAGATTAAAAAAGTGCCTGCCTTACGCGGCAAAACCGTAGTCAATCTTTTCTATGAGCCTTCCACCCGCACGCGCATATCGTTTGAAGTGGCCGCAAAAAGGCTTTCTGCGGATGTTATAAATATTTCTACAGAAACCTCAAGCGTGCGTAAAGGGGAAACCCTTATAGATACCGGAAAAAACATAGAAGCGCTCAGGGTTGACATTATTATAATGCGGCACAACTATTCGGGCGCTGCAGTTATGCTTGCAAGGCAGCTTAAAGCGAGCGTGGTAAATGCGGGAGACGGCTGGCACGAGCATCCAACGCAGGCGCTTTTGGATATGTTTACGCTGCGCGAAAAATTAGGCCGGCTGGAAGGCTTAAACGTAAGCATAGTCGGCGACATAGCGCATTCGCGCGTTGCGCGTTCGAATATCTGGGGGCTCATGAAGTTAGGCGCTCGCGTTACTGTCTGCGCGCCAAAAATCCTTATACCGCCCGCAATTGAACAGATGGGCGTGCGCGTTTCTCATAATATCGAAGAAGCCCTGGCAGGCGCGGATGCCATAAATGTTTTGCGCATGCAGTTTGAACGCGACAAGGAAAAAGCTTTCCCCAGCCAGCTCGAATATTTTAAAAGTTTCGGTATAACAAAAGAAAGGCTTAAAAGCGCGAAAAAAGATATTATCGTAATGCACCCGGGCCCCATTAACCGCGGGATTGAAATATCTTCCGATGTGGCTGACGGAGGAAATTCCGTTATCTTAGAACAGGTTACAAACGGAATAGCCGTACGTATGGCGGTACTTTTCCTGGTTGCGCAGGCCAATGATTATATAAAAACCAAAAAATAAAATGAAACTAATTATTAAAAACGGGCATGTGATCTCTCCGGCGGATAACTTAAACGATGTCTGCGATATTGTGGTGCAGGATAATAAAATACTTAAAATAGGGAAAAACCTTAAAGAAATTGCGGACAACACAATTGACGCCAAAGACAAAATAGTAATGCCCGGGATAGTCGATATGCATGTCCATTTAAGAGAGCCCGGCAGAGAGGATAAAGAAACTGTCTCTTCCGGCACGCTTGCCGCAATTGCCGGAGGAGTTACCACCGTAGTCAGCATGCCCAATACCCTCATTCCGATAGACTCAATTGAAAATATAAAACTTTTAAAGGGTATTATCGAGAAAAAAGCCCAGGCAAATGTTTTTATCTGCGCGGCAATCACCAAAGAAAGAGCGGGTAGAGAATTAACAGACATAATGAAGTTCAAGAAAGAAGGCGTTGTCGCTATCTCCGACGACGGCGCATCCGTAGATAGCGCCGAGGTAATGTTAAAGGCGCTTAAAAAAGCTAAAGACGCAAAGCTTGTTATAATCTGCCACTCGGAGGATAAATTCCTTTCCGCAAGCGGCGTGGTTAATCTCGGATTTACATCAACAAAAATGGGCCTGCGCGGAATTTCCAAAGAGTCTGAGTATAAGCGGGTGAAACGCGATATAGACCTGGCAGAAAAAATAAACGCTAGCTTGCATATTACTCACGTGAGCTGCCTTGAATCGGTTGAGATAATTGCTAAAGCAAAAAAGAAAGGAGTTGCGGTTACTGCCGATACCACCCCGCATTATTTTGCACTTAGCGAAGAGGCGGTCTGGGGGTATGATCCGAATTTAAAAATGAACCCACCGCTAAGGACAAAAGACGATGTTTTGGCGATAAGAGAGGCCCTTAAACAGGGGGTAATAGACGCGATAGCTTCAGACCATGCGCCACATACGGAGAACGAAAAAGAAATAGAGTTTGAACGCGCAGAATTCGGAGTAATAGGGCTTGAAACGGAGCTTTCTTGCGCAATAACATACCTTGTTGACGAAAAAATTCTGGATATGAGCGAGCTGGTTAAAAAAATGGCAATAAATCCCGCGAAGATTCTCGGAATAAACAGGGGGACTTTAGGCGTTGGCCGGCCCGCTGATATTATTGTAGTTTCCAAAGACAAAGAATGGGTTGTCAAAAAAAACAGCTTTCATTCAAAATCAAAAAACAGCGCATTCCTGGGTAAAAACCTTAAGGGCGTTGTTGAGTGCACTATTCTGGGCGGGAAAATCGCTTACGTAAATACAAACAGTCATAAATAATCCGGCTAATTTGCATAAGCGCGAATCCGATATATTCATGCATGAAGTTTATAGTAACAAAAGAATTAGGCAAGCTTGCAAGGTGGCTTAGGCTTATAGGATTTGATACGGTTTACTACGATAAGGAAAGCAAGGGTACGCTGATAATTCAGGCCTTACGCGACGACAGAATAATTATAACCCGGACCAAAGAAAAGATAGACGACTTGCAAAAGAAAACAATAATTGTAACTAACGATTACGTAAAAGAACAGCTTAAGGAAGTTATAGAAAAGGCAAAACTTAAAATTGAAGAAGAAAAAATGTTTAGCCGCTGCACGCTGTGCAATTGCGTGCTGGTTGCGGCTTGCAAAGAAGAGATAAAAACGTTTGTCCCCGAGCGCGTTTACGGCCAGCAAACAGTTTTTAAAAAATGCGAAACCTGCGGCAAGGTTTACTGGCAGGGGAGCCATCTTGAGAAAGTTAGAAAAGTAATGGCAGAAATTAAATAAAAGTTTACAGTTAACAGTATACAGTTTGCAGCTATTGGACTGTAAGCCGTAAACAGTAAACTGTAAACTGCCGAATGAAGTGAGGCAAAATGGAATTTGTAGCAGATTTTCACATTCACTCTAAATATTCTCGGGCAACGTCCAGAAACATGGATGTAAAGCATATTGCCGATTGGGCCAGGTTAAAAGGGA
Organism: Candidatus Omnitrophota bacterium; assembly: GCA_028702365.1. GTDB lineage: Bacteria > Omnitrophota > Gorgyraeia > Duberdicusellales > 4484-171 > JAJYOP01. The sequence goes on from JAQVOZ010000012.1 coordinate 13,966, forward strand.
TTGCCCTGATGGGTACGGGAGACTTCACCCACCACCTGTGGCTCCAGGAGCTAAAAGCAAATTTAGAAGATTTAGGCAACGGCCTGTTTAAGCACAAAAATATTCATTTTATACTTACCGCAGAGGTAAGCAGTATTTATTCCAAGAAGGGCAAAGTATACCGCATACACAACCTTATTTTTGCCCCGTCTTTTAAAACTGTAGATAAAATAAATGAAGCATTAGGCAGGCAGGGCAATCTCGCCAGCGACGGCAGGCCGATTCTGGGCTTAGACGCGGAAGAGGTGGCGCGTATTGTTTTTGATGTTGATGAAAATTGTGTGGTTATACCGGCGCACGTCTGGACCCCCTGGTTTAGCCTTTTCGGCTCGATGTCCGGCTTTAACAGAATAGAAGATTGTTTCGGCAAGCAAACATCAAAAATATTTGCATTAGAAACCGGGCTTTCTTCCGACCCAGCGATGAACTGGCGGCTTAGCGCGCTCGACAGATTTTCTTTGATTTCAAATTCAGACAGCCATTCGCCTTCACGAATAGGCAGGGAAGCAAATGTTTTTAACTGTGAGTTAGATTATTTCGAAATTAAAAAAGTTTTGGAGAAAAAAGATAAAAATAAATTCCTCTATACAATAGAATTTTTCCCGGAAGAAGGCAAATATCATTTTGACGGCCACAGAAATTGCAATTTAAGATTATCGCCTCAAGAAACAAAAAAATATAAAGGCATTTGCCCGCGCTGTTCAAAGCCGGTAACGCGAGGAGTTCTAAACAGGGTTGATGAGCTTGCCGATAGGCCGGAGGGCTTTACGCCCGAAGGCGCAATCGGCTATAAAAGCATGGTCAGCCTCGATGAAATAATTGCCGACACAAAAGGGGTGGATAAGAAAAGCAAGGCAGTAGAAAAAGAATATCTTGAGGTTTTGTCTGTGTTTCCTTCGGAATTCGAGATTCTTATAAAAGTGCCGGAAAAAGAACTTTTTTCCAAACTTCCCGAAAAAGTCGCCGAAGGCATAAAACGGGTAAGAGAGGGCAGGCTTAAAATTGAGCCGGGCTATGACGGTGAATACGGGAAAATTAAAATTTTCGGCGGTGGGGAAGAGAAAA
>JAQVOZ010000169.1 GCA_028702365.1 Candidatus Omnitrophota bacterium
TTCTGTTCTCCCGCACCAAGCATAATGCAGGAAGAATTGTGAAAAGTATAAGGGATATGGGCCATAGAGCCGCTGAAATACATTCCGACCGGAGCCTTAACCAGCGGCGCGAAGCCCTTGAAGGCTTTAAGTACGGTAAATACAAAGTGCTTGTTGCTACAGATATTGCCGCAAGAGGAATTGATGTAACCGGGATTGAACTGGTTATTAATTTTGATTTGCCTGACGATGCGCAAAATTATGTGCATCGCATAGGCCGCACAGGTCGAGCGGGGCATCCGGGCCATGCAATTTCTTTTGCAACGCCGGATCAGGGCCAAGATGTACGCGCCATAGAAAAACTTATCCGGGCGACACTTCCTATTTCAAAGCACCCGCAAATTCCTTCGGAACAATTTGTGCAAAGCTCACCTAATTATCAAGGCCGCAACTTCCGGCGCGGCTTTGACCGAAACCGCCATAGGCCGCGCAAATTCTAATTAAGTATATCCAATGCCGCCATCTGTTAACTGGAAATGTAACCGCTTACAAAAATTTTCCGAAAAATCTTAAACTTTTCCTTAAAAAATGGTATGATTTAAAGAGTACCAGTTACATTAGCTCCTATATATTAAGGTAAGAGGCGGCCTTAAAAATCAATAAAATTAAAAAATGATTATATTCCTTGTGTTACTTACAATCGCAGGCGCTTTCGCGGGGCTTTATGTGCTTTTGTCTCCTTCCGGAGGAAAAGGACAGGTTCCGGATATACAGAAAGAGGATTACGAAGCAACCATCAGAAGGCTTCAGGAAAAGGTAAACTCCCTTAAGGAAAACGTTTCTTCGTTAAATACCAAACTGAAAACAACGGCTGAAAACATAAAAAATCTCGAAAAACAGTTACAGGCGAAGGACAAAGAAAAGGAGGAATTGGAGAAGGTCATAGAGAAGCAAAAGAAATGGGAGGAATTTGGGGCTAAAGACACACAAAGCGTAAAACAACAGGCATTGGAGTTTAAAGACAAACTTCAGGGAAAAGAATTAGAATTGGAAAAGAAATTTTCAGAAAACGTAAAACTGACAAGAGAAGTAAAAGAACTAAGCGAGAACATAGAACTACTCACCAAGCATAATAACGAAAAAGATGAAGAAATAAGAGTTTTAAAGTTTAAATTAAAAGATTACCTTTCAAAACTGCAGGAACAGACAAAAACAACCCATGGTTTAAAGAGAAAACTGGAACAAAGCGATTGGGTTACTAAAGATGAATATAGGGAACTTAAGGATAATTTCGATACCATGGAGAAAGAAATAGAGGAAAAGAAAAAATTATTATTGATTAAAGACGAAAAGGCCAGCGAGCTGGAAGCAAAAGTACATCAATTAAATGCCCAATTAACTACCAAGGCGAAAGAGATTCCTTCCGAGGCAGTTCCGCCTAAAGAGGAGTCGGCAAAGGCTGAAGAGCCTGCAAAAATCGAAGAGGCTGAAAAAACCGAACAAGCTGTCCAGCCAGTTAGTCCGCAAGTGCCGGAAAGTATATCCGAGGAGAAAAAAGATTTAGAAGTAATTCCAGAAAAACTCGAGCAGCCGCCAACCGAAAAGCAGCCGGAAAGCATAGAGGCGCCTCAACCAGAGGCCCCGGGGAAAGAAGAACCGGAAAACATAGCTAAGGAAGCAGAACAGGCAGAGGTACCTGCTGAAACAGTGGAGGTGCCCGCTGAAACCGCAGAAGAACCCCAGCCGGAAGAAAAGGTAGATTTATCTGTAGACCTTAGCAAAGTAAGAAATATAGGTATAATGGCGCATATTGACGCCGGCAAGACCACACTTACAGAACGCCTGCTTTTTTATACAGGAAAAATTCATAAGGTTGGCGAAGTCCACGATGGTAAAGCTACCATGGATTGGATGAAACAAGAACGCGAGCGAGGCATTACTATTATGGCAGCTGCAACCACTTGTTTTTGGTTTGATACAAGAATCAATGTTATCGACACGCCAGGACATGTTGATTTCACTGCCGAGGTTGAGCGAAGCCTGCGAGTGCTTGATGGCGCTGTTGTAGTTTTTTGCGCAGTTGGCGGGGTAGAAGCGCAGTCAGAAACAGTCTGGAGGCAGTCTGATAAATACCAGGTTTCAAAAATAGTATTTGTAAACAAAATGGACCGTGTCGGCGCTGATTTTTATAAGGTCCTTGGCGAGATAGAAGAAAAATTAGCAGCAAATGCCGTGCCCATTGAAATTCCCATAGGTGCAGAAGCCGAGTTTAAGGGTGTGGTTGATTTGATAGAAATGAAAGCCTATATGTATGGCAAGGAAATAGACACGCAAAAGGTAGACGCAGAGGACATCCCGCCGGATTGCATAGAACTTGCAAAAAAGTGGCGGCATAATTTACTGGAAAAAACTTGTTCCCTGGATGAAGCCCTGGCAGAAAAATATTTAAAAGACGAAAATTCTATAACAGTGGAAGAGTTAAAATCAGCCATCAGGAAAGCTACCATAGGCAATAAAATTATTCCCATGCTTTGCGGTTCAGCGCTTAAAAATAAAGGGCTGCAGAAACTTCTTGATGCGGTTACATTTTACCTGCCTTCACCGCTGGATCTTCCGGGGGTTGAAGGAAAAGACCCCAAAGACAGCAGTAAAATTATTAAAATTTCTCCTTCTGTAACTGAACCATTTGCAGCCCTTGCTTTCAAGATACAATCAGACCAGCACGTTGGTAAGCTTGTATATTTCAGGGTGTATTCGGGATATCTTACGGCCGGCTCTTATATTTTAAACAGCACCAAGAATAAAAAAGAAAGAGTAGGAAGAATTTTACAGATGCATGCCAATCAAAAGGAAAACAGAAGCTCAATTTGCGCAGGCGATATAGGCGCGGCAGTAGGGCTAGGTTCAACTGTAACCGGGGATACCCTTTGCTCGGAAACGCGTCCGATAATATTAGAGTCGATAGAATTTCCTGAGCCGGTAGTTTCCATAAGCATAAAACCGAAGACAAGGCAGGACCAGGATAGATTGGGTAAAGCGATAATGAAACTTGTGGAAGAAGACCCTACGTTTGCCTTTGAAACCGACGAAGAAACGAATGAAATCCTTCTCTCCGGAATGGGCGAGTTGCATTTGGAAATTATGGTGGATAGATTAAAAGAAGAGTTTAATGTCCAGGCAGAAGTAAGCCCGCCCAAGGTTGCTTATAAGGAAACCATATTAAAGGCAGTAACCGGAGAATACAAACATATAAAGCAAACCGGTGGCCACGGGCAATACGGCCATGTAGTTATAGAATTTTCTCCTAATGAAAAAGGCAAAGGTTTTGTTTTTGAGAGTAGAATAAAGGGCGGCGCAATACCGCAAAATTTTATACCTTCAATAGAAAAAGGCTTGAGAGAAGTTATTAAAAAAGGCGTGTATGCAGGATATCCTGCCGTAGACATAAAAGCAACGTTGCTTGATGGTTCTTTCCATGAGGTAGATTCTTCTGATATAGCCTTTAGGCTTGCCGCAAAGGGTTGTTTCAGGGAAAATTTCTTAAAAGGAAACCCCGTTCTTATTGAGCCTTATATGAAAATCGAGGTTCTTACTCCCGAAGAATATTTAAGCAGTATTGTGGGCTATATTTGTTCTAAAAGAGGAAAGATTATAAATATAGAAGACAAAAGCAACCAAAAACTTGTCATATCAGAAGCCCCACTTTCGGAAATGTTCGGGTATTCCCAGATTTTCCGCTCGCTTTCCAGCGGCC
>JAQVOZ010000170.1 GCA_028702365.1 Candidatus Omnitrophota bacterium
CGTCCGGCATTCCAAGCACTAAATCGAAGAATTGCCTTATACCGGAAGGCGCTAAGTCTTTTATATGTTTTGAAATCATAGTTTTTTATTTTTTTAATATGTTATCGCTAATCTCTCATTCTTCTCTCTTTTAGTTAAAATAACTCCGTCTTCTTTGTATTTCTTAAGCATAAAATGGGTAACTGCGCCTTTTATTGAACTTAATGGCGCCAGTTTTTCTGAAACAAAACTTGCAACGGTATGTATATCTTTACCCTCTACGGTTAGGAGCAAATCATAAGTTCCTGAAAGAAGATAGCAGCTTTTTACTTCCGGAAATTTGTATATCCTTTCCGCTACTGCATCAAAACCTACGTCTTTCTGCGGAGTTATCCTTACCTCAATCAAAGCAATAACGCCGTTACCGTTTTTAATTTTTTCCTTGTTGATGACAGCTTTATATTTTACGATTATCCCTTTTTTTTCATAATCCTTAATTGCCTTTTCGATTTCCTTTTTGCTTTTACCGGTGAGTTTCTCCAAATCCTCCAAAGAAACCCGCGCATTGTTTTCCAAAATTTCTAATATTTCATCCATATTAACCTCCTTAAATTGTCCAACCTTTGGTTGGACGATTTAACCCGAAGTGCTTCAGCCTGCTGGGTAGACACAAGGGGCTCATATAAAAACGGGTCAAATACTAATCCGTTTTTATATTTTACCAAATTACGCTGAATATTCATAGTAAATTCTGCAGCTCCCCTCGAAAGACACCATGCAGGGCCCAAGAGGATTATCCACGGTGCAGATTTTTTTAAATTGCGGGCATTCAGGCGGGCGGATTTTTCCTTTTACTACATCTATGCAGCGGCAATTGATATTTTTTGTTTTTCTAAGTGCCAATGGTTTATCTATCAGTTTTTCCGCATCAAAATTCTTATATTTTTCTTTTATAAACAGCCCGCTTTTAGCTATTACCCCAAAACCGCGCCAGCGAGCGTCTCTTACGTCAAATACCTCGCCTATTAATTTCATGGCAGAAACATTGCCGCTTGGTTTAACCACTCTGTTGTATTCATTTTCTAATTTACAGCTTCCCTCCTTTATCTGAAGGCATATTTTATATATGGATAAAACCATATCCAGAGGTTCAAAACCGCAAATCACGCAGGGCTTATGGTATTTTTTTACGATTTCTTTATATGGCCTTTCTCCTATAATTACAGAAACATGGCCGGGGCAGAGAAAACCATCTATGTTTAGCTCTGCGTCATTACAAAGGACATTCATCGCAGGAGGTATAATTCTATGCGCAGAAAGAACAAAAAAATTATTAAGCCTGGCCTTTTTCGCTTCCTTTAATATGGAAGCTGTAAGCGGGGCTGTTGTTTCAAAACCTACCGCTAAAAAGATTATCCTTTTCTGCGGATTTTCTTGCGCCAGACCCAGGGCATCGCTTGGAGAATATACAACTGAAATGTTTGCGCCATACGCACGGGCATCCTCCAGGCTTTGCGAAGTTCCCTTTACCTTTATAAGGTCGCCGAAAGTCGCTAAAACGTTTCGGCTGTCTTTGCATAAAAAAAGAGCCTTATCTATAAAAATATCTTCAGTTATGCAAACCGGGCATCCCGGCCCTGAAATTAAGTTTATATTATCAGGAAGCAGTTTCTTTAAGCCAAACCTAAAAAAAGTATAGGTATGCGTTCCGCAAACCTCCATTACGTTTATATTCTTTTTTAATTCCAAACTGCGGATTTTGCGGACAACAAGCTCGATGAGTTTTTTATTTCTTAGAAGATTTTCGGTAAGCACTTTTATACTCCTTAAAGCCTTCCAGTATGTCTTTGACTTTATCCGGGTTAAACTTCTCAATAGCAAACCCTGCGTGGACCATTACAAAATCACCTATCCTGGAATTTTTAAGAAATTCGATGTTAACATCCCTCTTGATACCATCAGCCTCAACCGATGCGTGATTTCCGTTTATTTCGATTATCTTCATTGGATACGCTAGGCACATATTTACTCCTTAGATATTTTCATTCGCCACAACTGCCTGGCCGGCTGATACGCCGGAATCGTTAGTGGGAATCCTTTTATGATAATAGACGCTAAAACCTTCCTTCTTAAGAAGCTTAAGCGTAAGGCTCAAAAGCAAAAAATTCTGGAAAACCCCTCCCGAGAGCACTACATCATTTAGGCCGGAATCTTTTCTTAGAAGAACCGAAATTTCTTTTATAATCTTTGCGCAGGTAAAGTGAAATTTATACGCGATATATCTTTTATCTTTTTTTACTTTTAAATCATTGACGATTCCGGAAAAAATATCCTGCCAGTTTATTACATAAATGTTATTTTTCTTATTTATCGAAAATTCAAATGAGCTCTCTGCAGGTTTTGCGCCTCCAGCCAGCATTTCCAAAGAAACAGCCGCTTCTGCTTCATAACTTACTTTGTGCTTTATGTTTAAAATGCTTGCCGCGGCATCGAACAGCCTGCCTGCCGAAGAAGTCATAATGGGTTCTTTATTTTCTATGAGTTTGCAAAAAATATTTTTCTCTAATTTTTTAAAATAATCGAGGCAGCCAAGATCTAACTTAAATAGATTGTTGCCGTATATATTATAAAGCATATAAAATGCGACTCTTGCCGGCTCTTGTACTGCTTTATCCGCACCAAGCAAGCCGAAATACTTAAAATGCCCGGCACGCACGTAATCCTTTTTGTCCGTTATAAAAAATTCTCCTCCCCAGACTGCACCATCTACGCCTAAGCCCGCCCCGTCAAAACAAACCCCGATTACACGCTTGTCTATGTTATTTTCAAAAAGACAGGCAGCTAAATGCGCATGATGATGCTGCACGGAGATTTTCTGCACTTTTTCCAGAGAAAGCGCGTATTGGCTAGACATATAAGACGGATGTAAATCATGCGCTACAACTTCAGGGTCAAAATCCAGTATGTTCCGGAAATGAGAGAGTGTTTTAAGATACAATTCGTAGTTTGCATAGTTTTTTAGATTGCCAAGGTACGGCGAGCTCACAAGATATCCGCCTGCCGCGAGGGAAAATGTATTTTTTAATTCTGCACCGCAGGCAAGGATTTTTCTTTTATGCGCAAAATCTATAAAATCCGGCGTATGGCCCCTGGCTTTTCTTATTATAATTTCTTTACCGTTAAACACTCTTGCAATTGAATCGTCGCATTTTACATGTATCTGCCGGTTATGCATAAGAAAATAATCGGCGTAGTTTTCAATCTGGAAAAATTCATCTTCAGAAGCAACTAAAGGAAAATCCTCTTTGTTGGCCGATGTCATAATTAATACAGGAAATCTTTCAAATTGCTTAAGATAACTAAAAAGCAGAAAGTGCAACGGTGCGTAGCAAAGCATTACTCCAAGAAAATTTTGCGAAGGTGCGGCTTCAGCAGTCCAGGAATTTTTTTTCTTTATTTCTAAAAGAGTTATCGGCCTGGCCGGGCTCTCAATAAGCCTTCTCTCGCTGCCGCTTACCTTGCAAATTTCCGATACTGCCTTAAAATCTTCAAGCATTATTGCAAAAGGCTTTGTGGGCCGGTTTTTAAGGCGCCTGAGGCGCCTTACAGCACTGGTATTCTTTGCGTTGCATGCTAAATGGTAGCCGCCAATTCCTTTTATGGCAATTATTTTCCCGTTGGCAATAAGCCTTGCTGCCTTTGTTAATATTTCCTGAGCG
>JAQVOZ010000171.1 GCA_028702365.1 Candidatus Omnitrophota bacterium
CAAAATTATAGGCAGCTCACAAAGCAAGATGCCATAAATAAGCCATAAAGATACTCCTATTCCGAATAAAGAAAATGTAACTAAAGATAAATCTTTCGTATGTTTTGTTTTGATGGCACGTATTAGCTGCGGAAGGAATGCTATGGTAGTCAGAATGCCGGCAGCTATACCTATAATTAAGGTTTTCATTTATTTAATTTTTTTATATAAGCTTGTTAATTTTAGGTTAGGAAGGCTGCTTTTGAAACATTTGATTTATCGTAACACTTTTAACCTTAATTTTATTTGTTTTGTCTATTTTGATTCTGGCCAGAAACGATACCTCTTGGCAGTTTGCGCATCTACCACTATATGCATATCTGCTGCGAACTTCAGAGAATCGTTTATTGCCGTATCAAAAGTATAAAGCTCTACATGCTTACCGTGCATATCTTTTATCTCTTTAATCACTTCAACAAAATCAGAATCTCCGGAAACAAGCGCAGCCGTATCATACTGATTGGTAACTGCCTTAGAAAACATGTCAACGGCGATTTTTACATCCAGGCCTTTCTGGACCCACTCATGATGAAAGCGAACCAGGCGCCCAAGCCGCACTTCAAAATAAGGTATGTTTACTTTAAGTTTTCTAAGAAGTTCCTGCTGCTCATGATATGTTTTTGGATTTTCATCCTTGCTAAGCTCTGCCGAATAATAATAGCAACGGATGAGATTGCGCCGGTTTACCACCCATTTTATTATATTCTTCCACTCTATATCTTTACGGCCTAGATTTAATTTCGAACCTAATTCGCGTATCTTTTGGACAACATATTCTGCATCGATAAAAATCATTACACGTTCCATATTTTACTCCTTTTATTTTATAGAAGCGGATTGCCGCGAATATCGACGCGGATTTACGCACAAGGCGGATATCCGCTTCTATTTTTAATCATTATACTAACAATTTTGATATTTTAAAAGAAATTGTTTGGATTGTTACTAACTGGTTTGAAAAAGGTGGGAAAATAAAAAGAGGGTAGAAAAGGGAACGGCCTTCTTTTCTACCCTCTTAGATTATTTACTTTCTAAATCCGCCGCCATAGCCTCCGCGGCCGCCGCCACCGCCACCGAAACCTTCCTTGCGTGGGCGCATTTTCTGAGCTTTGCTTACTCTAAGCGCTCTGCCATTTAATTCCTGGCCATTCAAAACATCTATAGCCTGTTGTGCCTGTTCAGGTGTATCAAACTCCGCAAATCCGAAACCTTTGGATCTGCCGGAAAATTTGTCAGATATTATTTTGACTTCCTTTACGGTAAGCCCTTTTTCTTCCATAAATTTCTTTAAATCCGCGTCTGTTACGCCGAATTCAAGATTGCCGATGTATAATTTTTTTTCCTCTTCCATTGTCGTTTCTCCTTTACAAACTTAAATTATTCCCAACTTATGGGATGCTCCGGTCATTAACTAAACTCTCTACGCAGGATGCGGAGCGTCATCCCACTACAAGAGGGCTTTACGTGCGCTTTTTCTTCTTTTCCCTCCTTTTTTGAGATGGTTTTGTATAATGTTGCCGTTCCCGGAAATTCTTTACAATACCCTCTTTTTTGCATTGCATCATAAACCTGCGCAATGCTTTTTCGAAATCTTCTCTTGAATCAATTCTTACTTCTGCCATATTTTCTCCTTACAAAGATTGAATTATACCAGCCTTTATTATTTTTTCAAGCAAAAATATTAAAAATACATAATTACCAGGCATAAGCTTTTAGCCGGATTGGCAGGTGATTATTGGCTAAATTTCAGCATCTTTTACCAATTTCCTGTAATATTCTATACACTCCTTGCAGGTAGGGCCCTTATGCTGAAACTCCGGATGGTCTTTTTTAATAAGATCGATAAGATATTCTTCTGTTTTTATATGTTCAAGCGCATGCTGCTGATGGACAGCTCTTGAACAAATCTGGCATTGGTATGTTTTATCGTCCGCATTGATAACCCCTGCGGTTTTATTTCGTTCCTTATTGGCACACCTATTGCAGACTTCGGAATCGTTCTCGGAGCGCCGTATATTAAAAAAAGCCTTCCCTATATTGCTTAGAAAACCGGTTAAAGGAACTTTACAGATTTTGCACCTTATCATTTACATGCCTCCGTTTACGCTAATTATAATTTTGTTAATTTTATTTTATTCTATTTCGAACTCACGCTTTTGCTTAACCAGTTAAACGGTATATTTATGTTAAAATACAAATCAAATTTGTCGTCTGTCTTTTCTTTTTTTACTTCCAAAATATCGAAATTGGCGCCACCTATTACAACATACCTCTGGCTGACACGCATTAATTGCAATACCTCTAAAACAGCATATTCTTCATCAACGCTTATAACCGTAAAAGCGCTTTCTGCAGATTTACCGTCTCCGCTTGTTAAAATAGAATTTACCAATCCTACCCATAGCTTTCTATACTTATCGGCATTCTCGAAATCTCCAATTTTCCTATAAGCACTCGCCAGGACTATCAGCAGCTGAATATTATACTTATCCTTTGTGATGCCCGTTTTTGCTTTTTCAATTGCTTCTTTTGATTTGCCTTCATCCATTAATTTATAGCATTCTTCCATTATGTCGTGCACTTCTATGTTGTAAGGATTATATTCCGGTGACTTTGAATAATCTAACCTTAATTTTAAATATTCAGCGCTTGCAGCATTACTATTGGCGGCTTGCTTTTGAATAGAAGAATTTTCTCCATAGATATTTTCCAAAAATACATAGTTGCAGCTAAACAGTATGATTAAAATTATTATAATCTTATTCATAAATGCTTTTTAGGGAAAAATTATTCCATCGCCCCTATTGCCTGCTGGATTAAAGGAAGGACTGCGGTTACTTCCGCCTTATTCATTCTGCCTAGCTTTGCAAATTTAAATTCTCCGGCGTTGTCTTTATTCTCTCTTGTAATTTGCAGCTTCTTTTGCCCCTTATTATAAGAATAAACGCTTACCGTTAACCTTTCGTTATCTGTTTCGTAAGACTTTGTAAACAAACATTCATCAAGACTTGCATCGTAAGGCATATGCGCCCTCCTTTTCTACAAATACCGGGTTTTCGTATATTAAACCGCCCTAAATATCTGTGCACTATTGTAATGAACTATCTAAATATGTCAAGCCAGCGATAATCAAAAAAAGAACAACCGGAAAAAGATTACGGGATTACTCTATTTCTGCCGCCCTGAAAATACCTTTGTTCCCGAATTTTTCCTTAATTACATCTACCGCCTTATGTATGTTTTCCTTTTTTTGGTCTGTTTTCTCGTCAAACAAGCTGTCTTTTATATCCTGCGGCATTAAACCGGAGGCCTTAACTCCAAGAAGGCGGATTTTTGGGATTCTCTTATCTTCCTGTAAAATAAACTTTTCATAGATTATCTTTGCCGCCTTATTTATCTCATTAACAAAATTGGTTGCCTTTTGTATCGTAAGCGCTCTTGTGTAAGTTTTAAAACCGGACAATCTTATTTTTAAAGTAATTGTCCTTGCTTTTAATTTATCCTGCCGCAGCCGGCTTGAAACATCTTCGCTAAGCAAAAGAAGAGTGCGCTTTATCAATTCTTCATTTGCGGTGTCTTTTTCAAAAGTAGTTTCGCTGCTCATAGATTTTGTTTCATGCTCGCCTACAACTTCTGCCTCATCTATGCCATTTGCCA
>JAQVOZ010000172.1 GCA_028702365.1 Candidatus Omnitrophota bacterium
CGACGAATGAAGAAATTATGATAGCGAAAGAAGCATATAGGGAGTATTGCCATGGTTTTAATAGTTGAACCAGGAACAAAATATACAAAAATCTGTTCTTTTGAGAAAAACGGCAAGGCTCTTTATTTTACGTTCAAAGCAGATGATTTGAACGAGAAGAATTTGCAGAAAAAAATATCCCATAGTTTTAAAAACGCCGCAATTTCGGCAATTGCATTTAGGGTTTTATTCGGAGCTGACTATTTCAGTGCCCCCACCCCCATAGATGGCAGATTTTTCAAAAAGTTTGAAAAGCTTACGGATTTATTTCCTTTTTATATTCCTCATGCGGCCCGTATGCTGGATATTTTTTATAAAAATTTTAAAAATATACCTTTGATTGCCTTTTTTGAAACCTCATTTTTTACAAAACTTGCCAAAGAGGAAAGTTATTATGCTATACCTTACGAATACCATAAATCCAACCGCATAAAAAAATTCGGTTTTCACGGAATATTCCACGAAGCAGCTTCTGATTTGTTTCCCAAAAATAAAAAAATTATTTCCGTTGTTTTGGATAAACAAACAACAGTGTGTTCGATAGATAAGGGTACACCCTCAACCATAAGTTTGGGCTACACTCCGTTAGAAGGAATTATGTCGCGGACAAGCTGCGGCGATTTAGACCCGGGGATAGTGTTTTATCTTATAGATAAGGCCAAATATTCGCTTTTTAAAATAGATGAAATTTTAAAAAATAACAGCGGATTTAAAGGGTTTACGGGGTATGACTTAAGTTTTGAAGAGTTTGCCAAATTATACGGCCACGCCAGCCGTGTTAATCTAGCTTTTGAAATATACCAGAGCCAGATTCTTAAATATATAGGCGAAGGTATTGCCATAATGGGCGGTATTGACGCCATTATTTTTTCCGGCTGCTTTTTAGGCGCAATACAGGCATTCATCTATAACCTCACTAAAAAGATTTCATTTCTTGGTATAAATCTTAAGGAATTACCCTGGGGCAGCCAAAAAGAATTACTAAAAATAAGCTCTCCTGGTTCCGGAATAGAAACCTGGCTTAATTACAGAAGCATAGAAAAGACCATTCTTTTGTCCTTGACATATTAACCCCAAGGTATACAATATTTCAATTTTTTTATTGGACCGCAAAAAGCCTCAAGTCAAGCGGCTTTTAATATATAATCCAAAAAAATGGCAAATATTTTCAATCTGCATTTAGGTTTCCTGCATGACGGGCTTTCTTTATTTTTTCTGGCAACAATACTGCTTATTTCTATTCCCTCAGGCATTTATTCTCTGGGCTATTTAAAAGGGCATTACTCCAAAGGAAAGATAATTTACAACTGGGTTCTTTTTATTCTATTCGTTATCTCAATGCTTCTTGTCGTAACTGTAAATAATGCTCTAGTTTTTCTTATTTGTTGGGAATTGATGTCGCTTGTTTCCTATTTTCTGGTTGTATTTGATGAAAAAAGTGAAAAGTCGCAATCTGCCGGCACCACTTATGTTGTAATGACTCATATAGGAACAGCTTTTATTACTGCTGCTTTTTTGATTTTGTATAAGCATTCCGGGTCATTTGATTTTAGCATTTTAAAAGCAACTGCCGATACGCTTCAATCCACCGCGAGAACCCTGGTTTTTATATTTTTGCTTATCGGTTTTGGTACAAAAGCAGGAATTGTGCCTTTGCACATCTGGCTGCCCCAGGCGCATCCGCAGGCGCCAAGCCATGTTTCAAGCCTTATGTCCGGGGTAATGATTAAAACCGCGATTTATGGAATAATCAGATTTATTATTTTTATATTGGGCGTTGATTCTTTATGGTGGGGCAATCTGATACTGGTACTTGCGGCTGTTTCCTGCGTGGTTGGAGTAATTTATGCGCTTATGGAGCACGATTTAAAAAAGTTGCTTGCTTATCATAGCGTAGAGAACATTGGAATAATTCTGCTGGGCTTAGGCGCTTCCATGGTTTTCTTAAAGATTAATCTTCCTGTTTTGGCAGTTTTTTCATTGGCGGCAAGCCTGTATCATTTGATTAACCATGCAATTTTTAAGGGGTTATTATTCTTATGCGCAGGCAGCGTTTACAAAGCAACAGGAACGCGTGACATAGAAAAACTTGGGGGGCTTATTAAGAAAATGCCCTACACCTCGGTAGCTTTCCTTATAGGCGCTATGGCTATATCGGCGCTGCCTCCTTTAAACGGGTTTGTCAGTGAGTGGCTGACGCTGCAGGCATTTTTTCAGGGGGCACTTTTATCAACCAGCGGTATTAAGGTTTTCTTAAGTTTATGCGCGGCAGCTTTGGCTTTAACGGGCGGCCTGGCAGCAGCGTGTTTTGTTAAAGCGTTTGGGATAACTTTTTTGGCGCAGCCTCGAAGCGCAAAAGCAAAAGAAGCTCTTGATGTCCCTTTTTCCATGAAAATTGCCATGGGCATTTTAAGTATTCTTACCTTTGTGTTCGGGTTGGCTTGCGCGATTATATTTAAAATGCTGGTTATAGTTTCAAAAAGTGTATTGGGGCTTAAAACTCTAAATGTGAATTTCAGCCTGAATAATTTTACGCTGGTAACTGCCAACAACACTGCTGTTTCGCTGCCTTTGGTTGCGCTGATGTTGATAGCTTCTGTTTTGGTTGCTATAGTTTTGCTTTTCGTTTTCTCAGGAAAATCCAAGGTAAAAAAATATAATACCTGGGACTGCGGTTATTATAAACTTAATTCGCGTAACGAATACACCGCAACCGCATTCTCAAAACCATTCAGGATTGCTTTTAGTTTCTTTTTATTGCCGTATAAAAAGACGGAAAAAATCAGGGAATCTTTCTATCACGTAAAAACTTTTAAATATGAAACATTCACAACGCCTGTATTTGGAAAATATATTTATGCGCCTTTGCTGGGTATTATTTTAAGCCTGGCGCGGTTTATGAGAAGGCTGCAACCCGGAAGCATTCATTTGTATATTTCGTATATTTTCGTAACCATAATAACTTTGATTATGTTTATGAAAAAATTTTAATGTCTGCCATTTGCTTAAAGCAAATGGCGAGAGCCCGCCAAAATTAAAGATTTTGGCGTAAGTATAGCTAGAGGATAGTCAGAATGACGAAAATAACTTTCAGTATTTTGCAGGTAATTATATTCGTGGCAATTGCCCCGCTAATTTCCGGAGTAATTACCAAGATAAAAAATAATTTAAGGTTTAGGCGCGGTCCAGGCATATTCCAGCCTTACTATAACCTTGTAAAGCTTTTTGCGAAAGAAGAAGTAACCTCCGAAACCGCTTCTTGGATATTCAGGGTAACCCCCCTTGTGGTACTTGCTTCGACTGTTACAGCCGCCTTTATCGTTCCTGTTTTTATGCCTGGTTATAACACGGGTGATTTGCTGCTGCTTGTATTTCTGTTTTCTTTAGGCAGGTTCTTTTTGGCGCTGGCGGCGCTTGATACGGGAAGTTCATTCGGCGGCATGGGTTCTTCGCGCGAGATGTTTATATCAAGTTTTGCAGAGCCAGCATATTTCTTATCGGATTGTCGACTTTGAAGATGCCTGGGTAATGGGAATAATTGATTATTCCGAGTTGAAAGAATTATTTTTGAAGCTGATTGAAAATGCCGATGAAGTTAATAAAAAGCTTGAAAT
>JAQVOZ010000173.1 GCA_028702365.1 Candidatus Omnitrophota bacterium
TCTTTGTGCTTTTGTTGGCTAAAGATTTAATTATTAAAACTTCAGTTGAAAAAGGAGTTGAAATTGTTACCGGCCTTAAATTAGATATAGGAAGCCTCAATGTCGGCATATTTAAACCGGTAACCGATATAAAAAATCTGAGGTTGTTTAATCCTGCAGGATTTCCGGATAAAACTATGATTGATATGCCCGAGATTTACGTGCGCTACGATCTTCCCGCTATAATCGGAGGCAATATACATCTTCCAGAAGTTCGCCTGGGGCTTCGTGAATTTGTTGTTGTAAAAAATTCTAAAGGGGAACTAAATCTGGATGCTTTAAAAAATGTGCAGGCGCAGAAAAAAGGCGAATCCAAAGCCGCAGAAAAGCCGGCCGGAAAAGCTCCCAAGATAAAAATCGACAAACTGGCGCTTAACATAGGCAAGGTAATCTATAAGGATTATTCTAAGGGCAGCACCCCAAGCGTAAAAGAATTTAACATTAACCTTAATGAAGTTTATACTAATATCGATGACCCATATAAATTGGCAAGCTTGATTGTGGTAAAAGCGCTTATTGGCACACCTATTGCCGCACTTACCAATTTTGATCTTAAAGGATTAACGGGGTCAGTGGGGGATATTACTGCCGGTGCACAAAAGATGGCAACCGAAGCAGCAAGCAAAGCAGGCGAAACGGCAACGCAGGCAGTTGACAAAATGAAGGGTTTGCTCACGAACCCTTTTGGTTCCGAAAAATAAAAATAGCAATAATAATTGTAAGGCAAGATCTCGTCTGTTTTACAAAATGCAGACGAGGTTTTGCCTGAGTATTTGGAAAAAATGAATACAAAGGTTGTTAAAATTGTGTCATTGAGCCTTTTTGGCGCGGTTTTTATTTTTGTTCTTTTAATCTCCAGCTGCCGGATTTTAGTTTTGAATAGCTTAAGGCCAGATGCAAAACGTGTATATCAATATTATTTTTTAACTCCCGTAGAAAAAATACAAAAGTTACGTAGCGGAGGCCTGGCGTGGCTGGATAACCCGGTTTGCATAAAGTTTAAAAGTGCTGAAAAAATAGTTTTAAGAAATCAAGCTTCGTATTCTCCTGCAGATATTTCAAAGCCTCAAAGATTTTTCTTAATGGAGTATCCCCATGATAAAAAGATATTGAAAGATATATCAAACTTAGTTTATATTTCTTATGCCGAAAGAAAAAATACGCACAGTAACAGGCAATATACATTGATATATTGGTTGTTATATAACAAAAAAACAGGTAATTATTATTTTCTCCTTGAAGAGTGCTATCAGTAAAAAATTAATGGCCTGTTTTTTTAAGCGTGGTTTCGCAATAAATTCTTTGTTTCTGTTGTTTTAATTGTATAATAATGCTATGTTTTCCTTTGTAAAAATTCCAGCACGGTTTTTAAGTTTTCTTTTGGGTTTAAATATTACAGCCAATGAGGTAGCGCTTGGAGTATGCCTTGGAATGTTTCTTGGTTTTGTCCCTTTAAACAAGGTAATGGCGCTATTTTTACTTTTGCTTTTTATGGCGATACGCCTAAATCGCCTGTCTACTTTGCTTGTCCTTCCTTTTTTTAAATTGCTTTACATCATTTTTGTAAGCAGTCTAACCGATAAAATAGGCGAGTATCTGCTTGTTGATGCCAAATATCTTACTAATTTCTGGAACTGGTTTACGTCTCTGCCAATAATCGCACTTCTTGATTTTAACAATACGCTTATTTGCGGAGGAATGGTTTTTTCGCTCATTTTGTCGCCATTTGTATATTTTATTTCAAGGCAATTATACACAATTTATATTGAGAAATTTGTAAGGAACTTTCGCCAGTCAAAGATTATGAAAGCAATTACACGAAATGATTTTATAAACCGGATAGTGCTTACAATGGAAAACATCAGGAATAAAACCGAATGATTAAACGATTAAATCTTGTAAAAATTTCAGTTATTTTAGTTATGCTGGTTATTTTTCATTTTACAACGGGCCTGTTTATTTCCCCCGCGATAACAAATTTTGTAATAACCCAGTTAAATAAAAATACCACCGCAAAAATATCGCTTGATAAAGCCGAAATCTGGCCTTTAACGCTGAGCATTAAGCTGATTAATCTTAAAATATTTGACCCTGACGACACAAGCAAGCGTATTATAAGCGTGCCGCAGGCTTCATTCCGCTTAAGCATTTTTGGCCTTCTTTCAAAACGCATGGTTGTTTCACATGCGGTATTGAATAAGCCGGAAATTTCTCTGGAAGGAAGGGAGGACGGCTCTTTTAACATCCAGAATATTGTAAAACGCACCCAGCCGCAAGCGGCAGCAGTAAAGCCTACGGATATAGAACCACTTAAGAATAAAGATGTATTCGGCAAAGTTTTTAACGTTATAAAAGAGAAGTTTTCCAAAAAACAGGTAGAAGCTGCTGCTCAAAAAAGAAAAGAACAGAAAGAGGTAGCCAAAATCGTAGAGAACCTTCCCAGGGGAAAACTCATTCATTTTAAAAGCGCAAAGTATCTTTTGGAAATAGTCGATTTAGATTTTAATAATGCAACGATTTCTTTTAAGTCGGCAGAAGGAAATACGATAGAAATAACTGAGGCAAAAATACAATTACGAGACTTAGGCATCGACCCTAATCTTGGAATGCGGCTTGACAGTTTTACGGTTAACGCTGATTTATCAAAAGACAAACTTAAACTGGGCGGCGTATATGCCAAAGGAATAAGCCGCTATGTTCATGATGAGCCAAACTTGAATTTAGATATACAGCTTAAAGATGTTAATTTAAAGCCTTTAGAATTTATTTATCGGGATTCTTTGCCGGTTGTAGTTGAGAAAGGCGTTATTAACCTCAGCTCAAGAACCAGTATCTCTCCGGAAAGGCTTGATTCGAAGAATGACCTTCATCTTAAAGAATATTTTCTTTCACCGAAAGAAAATATCGATATCAGCCAGGGATTTATGCCGATAGGTATTGTTTGTGATGCCCTTAACAAATTAGGCGCAATAGATTTGAATTTTGATATCACAGGAACTCCGGAAAAGCCCGAGTTTAAAGGATTTCAGGAATCGCTCGATAAACTTATTAAGCCGGTATTAAGCGAAATAGGCGAAAAAATACAAGAGCAGGGTTTTAAGGCATTGGAGAATTTTTTAAAGAAAAAGACAAAATCAGATTCTCCGGAAGGCACTTCACAGGGAGAGGATAACACTATTAATCCTGTGGATATACTGAAATCAATTTTGGGCGGGAAAGAAGAATCGAAGTAGGATTGGTATTATAGACAAAGCAACTAAGCAGGTTGATTTGACTAATCATTTTTTCAGGCAGGGAGCTTGGAAAAATAATACGTTCTATTTAAGGAGCTTATAATAAATTATCCCTTGCGCTACATATCGGTTAAATTTCCTGGCCGCAGCACGGCCTTAAGCCAAGAAATTTAACCGAAGCGCTTCGGGTTAATTTTCCGCCCACGGCGGAAAATTAAGGAGGTATCATGGCAGAATTACAGAAACAAAAAACGCATGGTTTGGCGATTGCGAGTTTAGTGCTGGGGTGCCTTTTCCTTATCCCTTTTATCGGGTTACTTTTTAGCTTACTGGCGAT
>JAQVOZ010000174.1 GCA_028702365.1 Candidatus Omnitrophota bacterium
TAAATTACCCTTGCCATAAGCTTTTAGAAATATTACAATAATTTCCAACTTGCCCGGTAGTGTAATTGGTAACACGACAGACTCTGGATCTGTTATTCATGGTTCGAGTCCATGCCGGGCAGCCAATATTTTTTCATCCCAAAGGGGTGGAAAAATATTGTTTGAAGCTCGGTTGGCAAGAACCATTTATGAATGCGAAGCATTCATCGGTGAGCTAACGCGCCGCAAAAGCGGCCATTCAGGTATTTATACAACAGCGTTCCACGCCGCAGGGCGAAGCCCGAGGAGTGAGTCCATGCCGGGCAGCCACATATTTCTCTCAAAATCCAGACTGAGAGATAACCTAAGCCCCAATTGTTTGCGACAAGAGCAATGCTCCTATCGTTTGACGTTGCAAATGGTTAGGGCGTTATTCTTTCTTGGGAATTTAAGCCAGCTTGCAGGTTCTTAGAAACTGCCAATCTCTTCAAAAATTAAGCCAAATCCTTCGAATATTCTATCTCTTTATCTCTAAATCCAAGCATATCTGGTTCACAGGTATTTACCTGAGATATGACATTTATTCTATTTCTGTGGCTTAACTTCAATATCCACCTGTCCAAATTTAATTACCTTTTACTAAAATACAATTTTTAGAGAAATCAGAGTATGGTTATATAATAATAAAATACTTCAAGACACAGAAGATTAATACTTTTAAATTTAAAATAATATTTCTTATGATATAATTTTTTTATGGTACTTGAAACTATCTTATTATGGGTTGCGGTGCTAATATTCGTGAGCGCTGTCTCAAGCAAGCTTTCGGACAGGTTCGCCATACCTGCTTTGTTGTTATTCCTGGTGATCGGGATGCTTGTCGGTTCCGAAGGAATCGGCAGGATTTATTTTGACAATGCACAGTTAGCGAAATCTATCGGAGTTGTTGCCCTTATTTTTATCATTTTTTCCGGAGGACTTGATACTAGCTGGAAAGACACTAAAGTGGTGCTTTGGCCGGGAGTAATTCTTTCTACAGCAGGGGTTTTGTTGACCGCGATTATAACAGGCTTTTTCGCCATGTATATCTTTAAATTTTCGCTCTTGGAAGGTATGCTCCTTGGCTCCATAGTTTCTTCGACCGATGCCGCAGCAGTATTCAGTATCTTAAGATCTAAACGGATAGCTTTAAAACAACCCCTGAAGCCATTACTTGAATTTGAATCCGGAAGCAATGACCCGATGGCGGTTTTTTTGACTGTCGGTTTTCTTAGTATTCTGACTGCGAAGAATATGGGTATTGCCGCCTTGATTCCCAGATTTTTTCTGGATATGGGCATGGGCGCGGCTATAGGATATTTGATGGCTAAAGTTACCGCTTTTTCCATTAGCCGCATGAAATTGTACTACGAAGGGCTGTATCCGGCCGTTATGATTTCTTTGGTCCTTTTAACTTATGTAGTCGCTGTTTTTCTAAAAGGCAACGGGATACTGGCGGTATATATTGCGGGACTGATGCTTGGCCAGGTAGAGTTCCCGAATAAAAGGATGATTACAAAATTTCATGATGGCCTGGCGTGGTTGATGCAAATCACGATGTTTATAACATTGGGCCTGCTCGTTTTTCCTTCTCGTATTATCCCGTTGTTAGGACCGGGATTGTTATTGACGCTTCTTCTTATGGTGGTTGCCCGTCCTATCAGCGTATTATTATGTCTGTTACCGTTTAAAATGAATATGCGCAAAAAAGCCATGGTCGCATGGGTCGGCCTTAGGGGCTCGGTTCCGATTATCCTGGCGACATTTCCTTTTATGGCGGGCATCGCACAGGCGGACATTATTTTTAATATTGTCTTCTTTATTGTTATCGCTTCGGTTCTTATCCAGGGGACATCTATTCCGATAGTTGCTAAAATATTGAAACTGGATCTCCCCTGGTCTAATAAAACGCGTTATCCTATTGAATTCGAGAAAACAGAGGGCATTGATGCCGAACTAACAGATATAATAGTTCCTTATAATTCAGGTGCCGTAGGTAAGATGATCTGCGATTTGAACGTGCCGGAGAAATGCCTTATTGTGCTTATTTCCAGAAACGATAAATTTGTTATTCCTACCGGGGCTACGGTGATACAAGGCGGAGATGTGCTACTGGTATTGGCTAATACGAAAGATTTCTCGACCTTGCATAATACGGTAGCCCATATTGAAAAAGAGGAAAGCGATAGTTAGGGGGTGGATATATGCTACCTGTTGGGCCCTTAATGATTGAACATAGGCTTATAGAGCGCATGATCGCTCTTATGGCTAAGAAAGCGCAGAGGATAGAACAAGAACTTGTGCCGGATAAGGAGTTCGTCCGGACAGCGGTTGATTTTATAAAGACCTATGCCGACCGCTTGCATCACGGCAAGGAAGAACATATTTTGTTCAGAGATTTGGCTAAAAAGCAGTTGTCGGTAGAGCATAAAAGGATCATGGATGAGCTTATCAAAGAGCACGCGCTTGCTAGAGAAAACTCCAGAAAGCTCGTTGATGCCCTGGATAAATATCTTGCCGGTGAAAAAGATGCGGTCAAGATGATCGCTGGGAATATGGGTATCCTTGCGAAATTTTATCCCAAGCATATTGAAAAAGAGGATAAACACTTTTTTCTGCCGGTAATGAATTATTTTACTAAAGACGAGCAATCCGCTATGCTGGCGGAGTTTAACGACTTTGACAGGCAGTTTATTCACGTTACGTATAAAACAATAGTTTCGCAATGGGAGAAAAAATGAGCAAAAACAAGTTACTGGCAAAGGCATTTGTCCTGGCGGATTTACTAAAATATCAAACCGATGCGGTCGTCAGCCAAGAGATCGTGAAAAAAGATGCCGGCACCATCACTTTATTCGCTTTTGACAAGGGGCAGGGATTAAGCGAGCATAAGGCCCCATTTGACGCTTTGGTGTATATTGCGCACGGCAGGGCAGAAATTAAGATTTCCGGGAAGTCCTCTATCGTAAAAAAGGGTGGGATGATCGTTGTGCCTGCCAATAGGCCCCACGCCTTGAAAGCGGTGCAGAAATTCAAGATGCTTTTGGTTATGCTTAAGAGTTAAGCATGATGATAAAAATAAAAAGAATTTACGAAACTCCTGCAAACAACGATGGTTTTAGAGTTCTTGTGGATAGATTGTGGCCGAGAGGCGTGAGCAAAGAGAAAGCAAAAATCGACCTTTGGTTAAAAGACATTGCTCCAAGTGATCAGCTAAGAAAATGGTTTGCCCATGATTCAGCAAAATGGGAGGATTTTAAACGCAGATATTTTAAAGAGCTCGATAAGAAGAAAGACCTTGTTAATAAGAATTTTAAGAAATCTAAAAGCGGTATAACCTTTTTATATGCGGCAAAAGATGATAGGTACAATAACGCGCAGGCGTTAAAAGAATACATTGAGGCAAGATAGAAAGAGAAGTTGCTGTGTCGGAAATATTTAAGGCTTACGAAATCATAAAGACAGCCGTCCGGATTGAGGAGAATGGAATAGTTTTTTATCGGGCAATGCTTGAAAGATTCAAAGAAAAAGATGTGCAGGATATTTTCAATTTTCTTGCAGACGAGGATGAACGACACCGA
>JAQVOZ010000175.1 GCA_028702365.1 Candidatus Omnitrophota bacterium
TGTGAAATCTAGAAAGCAACCGCGTAGCGACGGTAGTGACGGATTGCGGGTGTTAAAATATTAATGGCCGCACAAGAATCTTTAGAGAAGAGGAGGGTGGTTAAAATTGTCTAAAATAAAATATTTTATCGACAAAAGCGCCATCGTTGAGAAAGGCGCAAAAATCGGCATGGGTTCTAAGGTTTGGCATTTTGCCCATATAATGAAAGGCGCAAAAATCGGCAGGAATTGTACGATGGGCCAAAACGTTTTTATCGCCGGCGGCGCAAAGATAGGGAATAATGTCAAAATTCAAAACAATGTATCAATATATTCCGGTGTCACGCTGGAAGATAATGTTTTCTGCGGCCCTTCTGTCGTTTTTACCAATGTAATAAGGCCAAGGTCTTCGTATCCGGTTAACAAAAAGTATATTAAAACTTTAGTCAAAACCGGCGCAACCATCGGAGCTAATGCAACGATTGTGTGCGGTGTTACCATAGGCCGGCATGCCTTTGTAGGCGCTGGAAGCGTTATTACAAAAGCTGTTTCTGACTACGCTTTGGTCTACGGAAATCCCGCAAAGTTACAAGGCTTGGTCTGTGAGTGCGGAGAAAAATTAGAAATGATCAAAAAAGAAAAATACTTTTGTAAGAAATGCCGCAAAGATTATTTTATAAAACAAACAAAAAGAGCCAACACTTGAATTACTTTGTAATTAAAAGATTTTTTGATTACGCGCTTGCATTGTTGGGTTTTTTTATATTTCTGCCTTTTATGGCTATCGTTATCTTCTTGATATTCATCGACGATGGCCTGCCGATATTTTATGTTAAAAGAACAGCAGGGATATACGGCAAGGTATTCAATATATTAAAATTCCGTTCAATGGAAAAAAACTCTTTGTGCATTACAAGAATAGGAAAGTTTTTGCGCAAGACAGCAATGGATGAGCTCCCGCAATTGGCAGCTATCGTTAAGGGCGAAATGTCGTTTGTCGGCCCCAGGCCTTATAGCATTGATAAATACGGCATTTCTAAAGACGTAAATATTGACAAAATTCCGTTAGATATGTTGAATTCTGATAAAATGGTTTTTGCCCAGCGTCTTAATACTATCCCCGGTTTAACCGGCCTAGCACAATTATATGCGCCCAAGCACGCTTCTGATAATGAAGTATTACAGTTTGACTTAAAATATATCAATATGCGAAATTTCTGGTTTGATTTATATCTTATTTTGCTTTCTGTCTGGGTAACTGTACAAAAAAAATGGGAGAGGAAAGATAAAAAATTATAACCCAAGGATCTCCTTGCATATTTTAGTATATACTAAACTTACTAACTGCAGTTTCGATATACAATAAAAAGAAGTCATCAGGAAAATAATAAATTATTTACAAGGTATTGCAAAAGATAAACTTTGGAAATTATTTTTACAAACAATAGTTTAGAAAACATTGTAGCTTATAATAAATCTTTCTCTGTGGCCCTTTATTAATTCGTCTAGGCGTTGTCTTGCAGGTAGGTTGCGAAAAACGAAGTTAGTAAAATTAGATTACGCGGTTTTAGAAACAGCATAAAGCTAATATGATCTTCGTTCGAAGCTGCAGGTAAACCGGTTTTGCTTAGTTGCAATACAATTGATCTAGTAACTTTAAAAGATGAATAGACGAGGAAAAATCATTCTTTCGCTTCTAATTTTCTTTTTTATACTTCATCTTGCCGGCGTCTGCTTTCTTGGAAAAAAGACGCTACCCCCGGGCGATTATTTCGGATATAACAATTATGCGCTTAATATTCTCAAGGATGCCGATTGGCTGCGTTCCGCAAACTTCACAGGGAGCGACCGAGAACCTATATATCCATTTTTTTTAGCAATAATTTATTTTCTATTTGGGAAAGAAAACTTTATGGCAGTTTATATTGTTCAGGCATTAATCAATATGTTCATCATATTTCTTATTTACCGCCTGGCTTTAAAAATTTTTGACAAAAAAGTGGCTTTAATAGCTCTTTGCTGGGCAGGATTATATATTTTTTATGTACGTTTTGCAGCCTGTATATTAAGAGAAACGATGATATATTTATTTTTTATCGGATTTTTTAATTTATTTTATTCATGGCTAACAAATAACCGTGACAACAAAAAAAATACTTTCTTCGCTTCCTTGGTTTTTTTTCTGTTGGTACATGCCGATATGCGTTATTTGTATCTTTTCCCCTGCATATTCGTATTGTTTGTTTTTTATCATCGTATCCGCCGCGGCCTGAAAAATTTCTTTATTTTTGTATTAATTGTAATAACCTTATCTATCCCGTGGGGCATAAGAAATTACAGAACATATGGCAGTTTTGTATTGATAAGCACATTTTATTTTCCTCCCGGGGCGACCCTCATGGAATCCAAATTCAGATATTTAATAAACCTGCATCCTTCAATAAAATCGCAGGATGCCAGTTATCCTACGGACGAAGAAAGGCAGATTATAAAACAGGGACTTAACCCCAAAAATCGTAGCCAAAGTGAAATAGATGCAATAAAAAAAGACGTATTTCCCGTTTCTACTTTTTGGGGAAGGCGATTATTTTGGTTAAAAGAGTTATGGCAGCCGATGAGGCTTGTTGGTACTTACCACCCTTTTCCTTCTTGCAAATTTTTTCCGTCTTATTCTTTCACGTATAATTTGACTTCTATGATTTGTTATGGCTTTATTCTGCCGTTTGCGTTTATTGGAACAATAATTTTATTAAGTAAACGAAAGAAATACGTATTATTTTTACTTTTGCCTATATTTTGCCATACCCTTGCCCATGTGGCTGTTGCCAGCGTCATCAGATATCGCATCCCCATAGATTCATTTTTAATCATTTTAGGGGCGTATGGCATAAGAGCTTCAAGCGAATTTTTAATAACTATAAAAAAACGGCGAGCATAGAGTATTGTCTATAGAGCTAAAGCAAAACTATAATGACGGTCGGCAAGGGTTAACGAAGTAGTTTTATAGTAGAACTATCGAAATACTAAAAAATGACATTCTACTTTTAGGTGGAAAATCCATGATAAATTTTATCTGTAAGGGTTGGCAGTAAAATAACAATTGGTGCCAGTATAGATTTTATTAACGACACACTTCGTTAGTTTCTGTGGTCGAGTAAATGAAAACAAATAATCTTTTTATAAAACAACTCTTATTGAATTTAAGAGCATTGCGGGCTTCAAGAAAAAATATTAATAAGATAATTTCATTATTTCTGTATGCGGTGCGATTAATTGGCCGGAATTTCGGGTTTAGATTCTACGATACAGTTGCTATTGAAATAAGCAATATTTGTAATGCCCGCTGCGTGTGGTGCTGGATGTATTTTTCAGGGAAGAAAGACGCGGGCCTAATGAGCCTTGAAAATTTCAAGAAAATAATTGACTTGAATGCCGGCTATTTTAAAAGAAAAAACATCACGATTCTGCCTTACCATAGAGGCGAACCGCTCCTGCATCCATGTTTTTTTGAAATGATAGATTATTGTGTCAAAAAAGGAGTTGGGTTGAGAACCTTAAGTAC
>JAQVOZ010000176.1 GCA_028702365.1 Candidatus Omnitrophota bacterium
CCCTACCAATGCAAGTTTAAGCTCAACCACCTCCTGTATCTGCGAGGCGGACAAATTCGAATAAAGCTCTAAGGAAAGTGCAACATTTTCTCCTAAAGTCAAAGAACTCCAAAGGGCACCGCTCTGGTAAAGAACTCCGAAGCGGCGCATTAAATCTTTCTGCCCTGAGGCATCTTCGCGCCAAAAATTATTCTCTCCATACAAGACATCTCCTTTAGCGGGCGGCCTCAAGCCTATGAGGCTTTTTAACAAGGTTGATTTTCCGCAGCCGCTTGTGCCCATGATAATAAAAATATCACCCTTGCTGATCTTGAAATTCAAATTATGCATTACTTCATAATCATCATAACTTAAATCAAGATTACGTACTTCAATAACAACTTCCGATGCCTCTTTCATTTATACTCCAAGTACCTGGCAAATAAAAGTAATAATTGCGGTAGCTACTACAATACTTGTAATTGAGGTGACTACCGCTGAAGTGGTAGCTTCTCCTACGCCGTTTGCGCTTCTTTCGCAATTCATACCGCGAAGGCAGCCGGAGATCGCAATAATTATACCAAAAACAAAACCGTGTATCAGCCCTATCCAAAGGTTGCTAAGCTTTACTGCTGACTGTGTATGGTTTAGATATTCAACCGGATTTATACCGAGCACGCCGGCACTTATAATATAGCCTCCCAATATACCCATAAAGTCAGCATAAAGAGTTAAAAGTGGCAGCATTACAACCAACGCCAGGATACG
Organism: Candidatus Omnitrophota bacterium; assembly: GCA_028702365.1. Lineage (GTDB taxonomy): Bacteria > Omnitrophota > Gorgyraeia > Duberdicusellales > 4484-171 > JAJYOP01. The sequence goes on from JAQVOZ010000176.1 coordinate 748, forward strand.
CGGCACAACCAAAAACTCAACGGGGTCAACACCCAGAGTTTTAAGCGCATCAATCTCTTCATTTGTCTGCATTATACCGAGCTCCGCGGCAAAAGAAGCGCCGGTCCTGCCTGACATAATTATGCCTGTCATTACCGCGCCCATAACCCGCACCATTGCTATGCCAACAATATCTGCGATATAAATCTGGGCTCCGAATATTTGAAGCTGTATAGCGCCGATAAAAGCAAGAATTATACCCACCAAGACACTTATCAACGAAACAAGGCCAAGAGCATCTGCTCCGCATCTTTGCACGATAAGCATAAAATCATTAAAACGAAAATAAGCTTTGCCGGCAATTACACGGTTAAAAGAAACAGTAATCTCACCCAAAAAGCCGAGCAGCGATAGTAAGCTTTCCTTAAGCTGCAAAGCCCGTCCTCCAAGCCTTTGGAGAAACGGTTCTGGCTTAGTTTCTTGCGGCTTATTTTTTTCACCAATTTTTTCGATAAGGTCGAGTAACTTAAGCACGCCTTCCGGCAAACCTTTTCTCTCTATCTTAATATTTTTTCGCTGGCATTCTTTGATTAAACCAAATAAAAAGGAAACTAATCCGCTATCCCATTTGGAAATCTTCGAAGTATCGAAAACAATCTGCGCGACATCGCTGTGGCTAGAAAATTGTGAAGTGAATTCTGATATAGCCGGAATACCGGAACTCATTAACCACTCACCGGTTAGCTTTATTTGAAGTATTTTTGGAATTGAATAATCAAAAATAATTTTTTCTGATGGCATTTATACCGCCCTAAAGTTTAAATTAGCCTATATTTTTCCGGCGGGATGAATTATTGGTATCGCGTTTTATATATATTGTGAATTATTGTAACGCGGCAAAAATTTTAAATCAAGGCTTATTGCGGTTAAACCCCACAGCATAAAGAAAACCTCTTGCCCTTTCAGTAAGGCCGTAACGGCAAACTATGTTCCAGAAAGCTTTGCTGTGATTAGGTTCTATTAAATGAGCCATCTCATGAATTAAAACATAGTTTCTTACCCACTTTGGCATAAGGCCCACCTTGTGCGATATACGGATATGGCCCTCTCTATAATTGCAGCAGCCGAATTTGCCGTTCTGGCCGGTAACATATTCTATGGAATTGATTTTTAACCGGTTACTAAAGTATTTTTTATTAAGCAAGGATGCGATTTCAGCAAGCGGCTGGTTCCTGTCTAATTCTTCTTTGAGTTTTTTCTTTTCAAATTTTAATTTGAAATCAGAAACTATTTTTGCAAGATTTTCTTCGGAAAGCCTAAGCGGCGCGGCTACCACCAAACAATCATTCACCATTTTAGCGCTTACCGTGCGCCTTCTATTGGGGCTGCGTATAATTTTTAGTTCCAATTATTATGCTCCTATTTTTACACTACCGTCGCGCTTTACGCTGCTATTCAATTGCAAAATCAACATTTACCACAGCAGTAACCTTCTTTTCAAAAGAAGTAGTGTCGTTATTGCCATACCAGGAAACGTCATAGGAATTTACCGGAGTTATCTGGAAAATTCCCATTTTTGCCGAACGCATTAGGCCTATTTTATTTCCGGTTGCCTGTGCCATGCGTCTGGCGCGCTCTTTTGCATCCTCTGTTGCCTGCGCAAGCATCTCATGTTTTAGCTCAGTTAGTTTCGTGTAAAAATATTCCGGCGCTCCGGAAATAAACGCAATGTCTTTGTTGATAAGTTCGGTTGACTGCCTGGCAATATCATCAATTTTTTTAACGTCATTGGAGCGCACTTCGATTTCCTGGTTTAAAACATATTCCTCAATCTGATTTGTATCGGTTCCTTTTTCGTTTTTTCTATAAAGGACAGTTGTGCCTATTTGCGAAACTATAATTTCGTCATCTTTGACGCCCTTAGAAACAAGGTAATCTTTTACCTCTTGCAAATCATTTTTGAGCGCATTAAAAGCCTCTGTCATTTTAGGGTCTCTCCGCGCAAAACTTGATTTCCATACAATATAATCGGAAACTATTTTTTTCTCTGCCGAACCGGTAACGCTTATAACCTCGTTTGAGAATTTACGTATCTGAAGAAGGCCCTTTGAGAGAATTACCGTAGAAATTATAGTGGCCAGGCCGATACATAAACCAAGAATGATAATCTGGATGTTTTTTAATTCCCCGAAGCCTTTCATTTGTTCCCCCTTTTTAAATATAGTTATAAAAACACAAAAACCTTTACCGGATTTGGTAAAGGTTAATTTATGTAAAGCCCATTTGGCTCGTGGTTACTTATTGTTTTTATTCGTTTCCCCAACAACGAGTTTATTTTACTCTTAGAAAAATTAAATTCAAGGATTAAAACTCTACCTTGACTCCACCGTTGACAGACAATCCCGGCGTAGGATAATCCTTAACCACTTGATACTCTTTATTCAGGAGGTTATCCAGCGAAAAAAATACTGTATAGTTTTCTTTAATTCTCTTTGTAACGTTGAAATTTAAAAGAAAGTATGGTTTTACTTTAATGGTATTTTCGCTATCGTGAAATCTCTGGCCCGTCCACTGCCCAACAAACTCAAAATCAAAGCCATGGAATTCTTTATATTTCAAAGAAAAATCCATTTTGTTCTTTGGCTGGTAAATTAAATATTTATTGGTTTTTTTGTCCTTGGCGCAAAGGTAAGTATAATTAAGCCCTATCTCAAAATTATCCAAAGGATAAAATTTGTTTATAAGCTCTCCCCCATTTATCGTAGCGCGGCCTACATTCTGCGGTTGCCAAGGGTCAAGGTCTGACGCGCCTGG
>JAQVOZ010000177.1 GCA_028702365.1 Candidatus Omnitrophota bacterium
ATTTGATCCGGGAGTGGTGAACGCTTATTGCGCATACGCAGTAAAACATCTTTTTGATAAAATCGATACAATCGATATTTTGGATGTAAATGCCGGAAGCCATGGCAAGTATTTTGCAACTAACTTCGACCCGGAAATAAATTTCAGGGAATTTAAGAAAGTCTGGACTTGGATTGACAGAAAATGGGTTCAGGAAAAAGTTCATTCGATAAAGCGGGTGTATGATTTTCCTGTTGTAGGCAAACAAACCGTTTATTTAAACGGGCATGACGAGCTCCATTCTCTTTCGAAAAACATTGATGCGAAAAGCATCAGGTTTTGGATGGGTTTTAGCGACCACTACATAAATGTTTTTACCGTGCTTACCAATTTGGGGCTCACTTCTGAAAAGCCCATTACGACTGCAGAAGGCGTTGAAGTGGTCCCTTTGAAGGTGCTTAAGGCCTTATTGCCTGACCCTTCTTCCCTCGCACCTAATTACACCGGAAAAACCTGCATCGGAAATCTTATTAAAGGGAAAAAAGACGGCAAGAATAAAGAAATTTTTATTTACAATATTTGCGACCATGAAGCTTGCTATAAAGAGGTAGAATCTCAGGCAATTTCTTATACTGCCGGTGTTCCGCCGGTTGCGGCAGCTATGTTAATTGCGAAAGGCTTATGGGATGTTAAAACCATGGTTAATGTCGAAGAGCTTGACCCTGATCCGTTTGTCGAATTACTTGATACGATGGGGTTACCAACGGAGATTTGCGAGACAGGAATCAAAAATTTTTTTCGGCCTGAAAGCTGCTTAAGGAAAGTTTTGAAAATATTTTAAAAAAAATCTTGCAAAGACTGTCAAAATGTGTTATAAAAAAATCAAGTAGAAAATTTTTGTATCATAAAGATACATTAAGAAGGGTACAAAAATAAAAAAATGGTTACACAAAAATATTTAGAAAATGAAGAGAGTGTGGGCTTGGTGCCAGCTCTTTCCGCTGAATGCAGCTCGGCTTGTGCAATAAAAAATCGCGAGTTTGCAAATGGTTTAAAAAGGAGAATAGAAGAAATGGAAAAAAAAGTATTTGGGTATGAGTTGGTTATGGACCTTTCTGATTGTGATTTGTCGGTTATGAGCTCTAAAAAGAAGCTCGCAGAGTATGTTGATAAACTTTGCAGACTGATTAAGATGAAAAAGTATGGTAAAGTGCAATTACCTTATTTCGGGCTTGAAAAGCCTCAAACAAAAGGCTATTCGCTTTTGCAATTTATTGAAACCAGCTCAATTACAGGCCACTTCTCGGAGTATTGGCGTAAATCCTACATAAATATCTTTTCCTGCAAGCCTTACAACCATCGCCTTGCAGCAAATTTTACAAAAGAATTTTTCGGCAGCAAACACGCCAAGATACGTTTCCTCGTGCGCTAAGCCAGCCTACCAATTTAATTAATTTGAATAATTCTTAATCCTTGTGGTATTTGAGAGGATAGTTTATTGTGTAGCTCTTGAGCAGCTATTTTTTGAGTGAAATAGAGCGTTACTTCTTCTTGCCCGCTCACCCCCAGCTTAAGTGCCCTTCCAAAGCTCATTTTAACGTGTGGATTAAATCCCTGCGTATAATATAAAGGTAAATTCGCTCTTCTTAAAGCACGTGTAAGTATTGATACAAGGTCAAGCTGAGAGAAATAAACCATATCCCCGCTCTTTTCCACTATTAATCTAACAGGAAACCTTTCTATCTGCATTTTTAATTGTCCTTATCGTTTTTACAGCCCGATATTTTAGGATTTTCAATAAACGACCAGGGAAAATTTTTATTTTCACTTTTAAGATAGTTTCTATAATTTATGCCGCATTCATCCATTGCAGCCTGCCATATCTGCCAGTTTTCAATTGCGCTATAACCGGAAGTTTCAAATACCTTCATAATCACCGAAGAAAAATTTCTGTCAGCGCGCGACAATATTGCTTCCAGGATACTTTTTGCGGTTTGCGATATGGAAATGTTTATATTGCGTCGTCTGCGTAAACTACTTAAAACAAGCTTTATCTTTTTATCCAAGATTTCTTCCGGACACATCCACGCCCCTTCCCACAATGAGAATGGTTTAGGTACAAAAATATTAATACTTACGTTAATTGAAAGTCCGGTGTTCGAATGCAACTTTTCCAGAAAAGCTGCAATCGAAAGCAGGTCACTATCGGTCTCCTCTGGAAAGCCTATCATAAGATACAATTTTATTGTCCTTAGATTCAATGATTTAATTATTTTCGCCGCCTCAAAAAGTTTATCTGCGTCAATTTTTTTTCCTAATTTGGCGCGCAGGCTGTCGCTGGCTGCTTCAAGCGCAACAGTAAGCGATGTCTTTTTTAAAAAAAGCAGTTTACGGTATAAATTGCCAAGCGAGTCGTCGATTCTTAGCGACGGCAGCGATAAGCCTACGCGTTTGTCCTTAAATTCAGCAATCAAAGTATCCAGTAATTCTTCTATGTTTGAGTAATCCGAAGCGCTTAGGCTAAGCAGTGAAAGATTTTCATACCCACTGTTTTTATAAATATTTTTTGCAATTTCATAAATTGTTGAAACCTTTTTCTCGCGGTAAGGCTTATATACGCTTCTTGCCTGGCAAAAAACGCAACTATTTGGGCAGCCTCTGGCAATTTCAATGGGCGCGCGGTCATGTATTATCTGCGTGTGGGGAGTAAGCCAGTTTAACGGATAATAACTTTTATCAAAATCTTTAACATAAACTCTTTTTAGCGGAAATTGGGCGTATTTGTGTAATTTATCAAATTTATACCCGCAGGAGCCAATAGTTATATTATAGAATTGAGGAACGTAAAAACCGTCAATTTCTGAAAGAGCTTCAAGCCGCGCTTTTTTATCTTTATGTTTTCGAAATACTTCAACAAATTGCCCAATACCCTCTTCGAACTCTCCAATGTAAAAAAAATCGACAAATTCTGCAAGGGGTTCAGGGTTTGCTATGCCGCCTGCAAAAACTATTAATTCGGCTCGCTCCTTCGCTTTTAACGGTATCCCTCCAAGTTTTAATATTTTTAAAAAATTTATGCAATTCAGCTCACAGGATAGATTAAATCCTACAGCTTCAAATCTATCCAGGGCTGTTTTAGTTTCAAGAGAGAATAATTTGGTACTGCTATTTTGCAAACTTACCGCTAAGTCATCGCCAGGCAGAAAAACTCTTTCGCATGCTACATCGTCGAAAGCGTTAAACATACCGTAGATTATACGCAGTCCCAGATTACTCATTCCTATTTCGTATAAATCAGGATAGGATATGCAGATAGGAATTTTTCCTTGATGGGATTTTTTGACGACATTTATTTCGTTACCAATGTAGCGTTGTGGTTTTTGGATTAGGCTTAAATCAATCATTGCTTGCAGATGTTAAGAAAAATTCCAAGCAGCATAAAACTTACAAGCAGGTGCGTGCCGCCATAACTTATAAACAGCAAAGGTATTCCTACAACCGGTAATATTCCAAGCGTCATACCGATGT
>JAQVOZ010000013.1 GCA_028702365.1 Candidatus Omnitrophota bacterium
CTTAACAGTTTTGCCTTCTTTATTTTTTACTGTATATGAAAAATTAAGCATATTATTAATCTGCTATCTGTTCATTCTGTAGTTGCCCTCAAAACTTCTTCTATGGAAGTTGTACCGGAAACACAGTGCACAAAACCATTTTCACGTAAAGGCCTGTAACCTTTGTTTTTCTCCGCGTACTCAATGATTTCGTCCTCTGAGCTTCGCTTTATAATCATTTCTTTTATTTTATCATCCAAAAGAAGAACATCCAATATTGCGATTCGTCCTCGGTAGCCCGTGTTATTACAGTAGCTGCACCCCTTTGGCATGAAAAATTTCCTGTTCTTGGTCTCAATTTTAAGGTTTGTCAAAACCTTTTCATCTTCTTCATAATCTTGCTTGCATTTCGGGCAGAGCTTGCGGACTAACCTCTGTGCTGTTGAAGCCACCAACGATGAGGCTAAGAGGAAAGGCTCTATGCCCATGTCTACAAGCCTTGTTATGGCACCTACCGCTGTATTTGTATGTAACGTTGAAAGGATGAGTTCTCCGGTTAAGGAAGCTTTTATGGCTATATCTGCTGTTTCACTATCTCTTATTTCTCCAACCATTATTATATCCGGAGATTGCCGAAGCACCGAGCGCAGTCCGTTTGCAAAAGTAAGCCCTATTTCAGTATTTACATGAATTTGCGTTATGCCTTCTATCTGATATTCTATCGGGTCTTCTATGGTAATTATACTTTTCTCGGGAACATTAGTCTGGTTGATTATCGAATAAAGCGTGGTTGATTTTCCGCTGCCGGTTGGCCCTGTTACAACAATCATTCCAAAAGGCGCTTTGGTTGCTTCTTCGAAAATCTTAAGAGGCTCGTCCGAAAATCCCAGTGCCTTTAGCCCCGTGGATAGATTTTCTTTATCCAAAACTCTTAAGACAAATTTTTCCCCGAAGTGCGTAGGCAGGCTGGAAACTCTAAAATCTATTTCCCTGTTTTCGAATCTCACTTTGAACCGGCCATCTTGGGGGAGCCGCGATTCGGTTATATCCAAAGAAGAAATTATTTTAAGGCGCGCTATTACTGCCTGTTGATTTTTTTTAGGAAAATTGAATTCTTCATGGAGGGCTCCGTCTATCCTATATTTTATTACCAGCCTATCCTGGTAGGGTTCAATGTGTATGTCTGAAGCCCGTTTTTTTAAAGCATTATAAATAAACAAATCTACTGCGCGGACAATCGGCGGGCGAGCGCTTTCATCAATAAGGTTTTCCAGCGAATCTTTCGTTTCAAAAACTTCACCGACTTCAAAATAAGAATCTTCATCAATAAATTTAGCAGTGTCTTCTGTTTTATACAATATATTTAGTGCCTTGACTATATCATCTTCCATAGAAAGCACTAAATCTACCCTGTCGATTGAGGTTATTATTTTGATATCGTCGTAGTTCAAAACATTAAGGGGATTACTTGTCGCAATAGTTAAGGCATTGCCTATTCTGCATACAGGAAAAACCTTATACCTGAAAGCTATATCCTGAGGCAGTAAATCTTTATTTTTGTAAGGCACTTTGTATTTTTTCAAATCTAAAAACGGTATCTTAAATTCCTTGGAAAAGATTAAAAGAAGCTCTTCTTCCGTCACAAGATGATTATCAATAAGCAGATGTCTAAAAACATCATAGCTAGAAGACTCATCAATAGCCTTAAGCATATGTCTATTTATGCTCTTATTCTTCTGTATGTAAGTTAGTATTTTGTTTTTTAAGCTCATTCCTACAGCCTTCTGCTATCAGCTTTCAGTCTTCAGCCGAAAGCAGAAGACTGATGCCTGAAAGCTTTTTTTAGTCTTTAGTCTGTTATAACGGTTCGTCAGGGCCTGTAACTTTTAATACTTCTTCAAGCGTAGTTATGCCTTTGGTAACTTTAATTAAACCGTCTTCCCGCAAGGTCCGCATGCCTAAAATCCTTGCTTCTCTTTTTATAACGTGTTCCGAAGCTGACCCATTAACCAACGCTCTTATTTTCAGGCCGACAGGAAGATATTCGCAAAGCACGGTCCTTCCTTTATAGCCTGCATTTTGGCACGAATTGCACCCTTTAGCTTTATAAAGCTTTGCATCCTTAGCTATGGAGTATTTTTCTCTAATTGCTTCCGGCATTTTATATTCTTCTTTACATTTATTGCAGAGCGTACGCACCAGCCTTTGTGTCAAAACGCCGATTAGGGTTGAAGAAAGCAAAAATGGTTCAATACCCATATTAAGAAGCCTGGTCACGGAACCGGGGCTGGTTGTTGTATGAAGCGTAGAGAGAACCAAGTGTCCGGTCAAAGCTGCTTTTATGGCGATGTCTGCGGTATCAAAATCCCTGATTTCGCCTATCATTATTATGTCCGGGTCCTGGCGTAAAATAGAACGCAGGCACGATGCGAAAGTCAGGTTTATCTGGGGGTTAATGCTTACCTGGTTTATACCCTTTAATTGATACTCTATGGGGTCTTCAACTGTTATAATATTTTTTTCCGGAGTATAAACATGAGATATGGCAGCATAAAGCGTTGTAGTTTTACCGCTGCCGGTTGGCCCGCAGACAAGGATCAATCCATGCGGTTTAAGGCTGTCTTCTTTCACTTGCTTAAGAACATCTCCCTCAAAACCCAAAAGGTCTAAATCAAGCAGGGCCGTTGTTTTATCCAGGATTCGCAGCGCACATTTCTCCCCCATACTGGAAGGTAAAACTGAAACTCTGAAATCAATGTTTCTATCCAGAATAGTACTCCTAAACCTGCCTTCCTGGGGCAGCCTGTGTTCTGCTATATTTAAATTACACATTACTTTTATTCGGGAGACCACAAAAGGATGCATTTTTTTAGGAAATGTTTCTGCCTCCTTAAGCAATCAGTCAATCCTGAACCTTACTCTGCTTGTTTTTTCAAGCGGCTCTATCAATATATCCGATGCCCGGGCGTAAACGGCTTTTTTTAATACAGAATTGGTGAATTTTATGACCGGCGCTTCGTCTATGGAACCGATTTCTTCTTCTATAGCTTCCTTGTCGCTTATTATTTCAAGGTTTTCCGGCCTCTGCCCCCCTATAATATCTTCAAGCGAAGTAAGCGGTTGGCGGCTGTAATGCGCTGCTATTGTTTCCTTCATTTCAGAAAAAGGCGCTATAACGGGGTTTATTTCGCAGCCGGTAATTTTCTTTAAATCATCTATGGCTAAAACGTTCAACGGGTCGCTCATTGCAACAGTTATGGTATTGCCGATTTTGCCTATTGGCATAACCTGCAAACTAGATGCAATTTTCTCTGGAATAAGGTCTAAAATTTCTTTTGTTACATTAAGATTGAGGACTCTCATCGGCGGGACTGAAAGATAGCCCGAAAGTATGCTTATAATCTGCACTTCCTGCATAATCCCAAGCTTTACGAAAAGTTCAACCAGAGACCCGCCTTTTTCTTTTTGAGCAGAAAGAGCTTTTTCAAGGTCCTCTTTTGAGATAAGTTTATTATCAATAAGGTAGTCGGTAAATTTCTCTTTTGCCATATTAATAAAATTTTTCTATAGCTTTTCTTATGTCTGAAGGGGTGCTTACAAAAATCTGGATATCGCAGCGGGTTAAATCCTCAAGGTCCTCTATTGCCTGGATATTTAACGGATTAGCTATCGAAACTGTTAAAGTGCCTCCTATTTTATCCAGCGCTATCAAACAATAATGCATTGCAACATTTTTAGGTATTATAACAACAGTATCTTTGGAAACCTCATAATTTTCTAAAGGAAGGTAGGGAAAACCGAACTGAAGGCTAAGGCAATGCGCAATTTCATCTTCTTTGGCAAAACCTAATCGGACAATAACTTCTCCTATCAAACCACCTTCTTTGTTCTGGGCTGCCAAAGCTTTTTCCAGCTGTTCGAAAGTGATAACGCCCCTTTCTACCAGAATCTGGCCTAAAGGTTTTTCTTGCTTTTTAGGAGACTTCATTTGCTTCCGATGTGCCGATGTGGGATTCGGCAAAAAGTATAAGTTCTTTTGCAGTTACACCGTCTATCGGATTTTCCGCTACGGAAAAGGAGAGTTTCACCTGGCCTTTAAAGTTATCTTCTATTTTTGTTTTGAGTTCCTTTGCAATTACCTGAGACTGTCTTTTGTTTTTCTCTATCAAAATCGCGCATAAACGGCTTAATCCGAATCTGCCGGGTATATCAATCGGCCTTAGATTGTCTTTAAACATTTTTGCGGTCTTCTTTATCAATTTTTCCGACTCAATCGGCCCGAATTTTTTTTGATACTCATCATAATTGGATATTTCCATAAATAATAAGGCGCAGGGGCGCTGATAGGAAAGAGACCTTACCATTTCCTCATCAAGCCTTTTTTCGATATATTTTTCGTTGTATAAACCGGTTAAGTAATCAAAAACTTCAAGCTCGTCAACCTTACGCGCAAGCCTTTTATGCTCCCAGATAATTGCAATATTCTGCGCAAAGAGGTTAAGCACGCTTAGGTCATCCTTACTGAATGTAAAAGCCTCGCTGCTGGAAGCGGCAAGCAATGTCCCGACCTGCAGGGTTCGGGAAAGAATCGGCGTAACAACGACATTGATTACACCCAATTCACTGGCAAGTTTAATATAGGGAAAATTTTTGTTTTCCTTATCCAAAATAAACGTTTTTCCAAGTTTGTGTAAATCCGAAAACTGTTTAGCTGTAATTTCCTCGACTTTTGCGGCGTCGATTCCGCAATAACTTGCCAACTGAAATTTTCCGGAAACTTCGTCCATAAGAAGACAAAAACTTATTTTCATTTCCAAAATTTCTTTAAGGCGCTGGTTTAAGAATTGAAGTATTTCTCTGGCAGGAACTTCTTTTGAAAATAAATCGTTTGCCTGCAAAATTGTAGACAATACCAGAACTTTTCTGGAAACTTCATGGTTTAACTCTTCTGTTTTCTGGCTGAAATCTTTAAGCTGCTCCAAGCCGCTTCTCATTTTGGAAGAAAGTATATCAATTATCGACTCCAGACTCTGCACTTCATTGGCAACATCCGGAGCGTCTTCACCTATATTTTTAAGGGTTTTTTTGGAATTAGAATATACCCTTACAATTGAAGAAAAAACTTCGAAAATTATCCACCAACCCAAGGATACAATTAAAAAAGCAACGATTATGGCGTGAATTGAAATATACAGGCCGCTAAAATGATAAAGAATAACAATAAGCGGAATGAAAGTAACCAGCGATATGGCTATCCAAATTCTTCTCTTTAAACTTAATTCCTGGATTGAAAATTTTTTCTTTACGCCGTTTGTGACCATATAATTTTAATTTTTTTATACACGAATTGCCACGAATTTGAAACGAATTTACACGAATAAATCCGTTTAACATTTGTGGTGATTAGTTTTTAATTCGTGGATTTTCGCTTTTCAATAAAGCTTAACATTTTTCGCCTCAGATGTCAATTGAAGCTGGTTTCCTTAAAGGAAAGTATTACGTTTATGCCTTTAAGTACCTCATCTATCGTGTATGGCTTTGTGACATAATAGTCTGCTTCCAGGGAATAGCCCTTCTTTATGTCATCTATTTCTTTTTTGCCGGTTGCAAGCATGACGAAAATAGCAGGTTTATTCTTTTTAATCCACCTAAGCACTTCCAGGCCGTCCAACTCGGGAAGCATTATATCCAGAACAACCACATCTGGCATAAAATTCTTAACCTTTTCTATGGCGTCTTTTCCGTCGGTGGAAGTTTCAACTGTAAAATCAAACCTTCGCAGGCCATCCGCAAGAAGAACTAAAGTTTCTTTTTCATCTTCAACAACCAGAATTTTTCTGCCTTTAATCATATAAACCCTCTCCTTAAATCTTATTTTATTTCGCCGTTTTTTATGGCTGCTATCATATCCTGAAGAAAATCACTTTCAGCGCTTGCTAATTTGAAATGATGTTTAAGAAGCAATGCCAAATTTTTGGGCATATCTTTTTGTTCTTTCTCTTTGGCAAGCAGCCACCGTTTTACTTTTTCCAAAAACCAAAGCCGCAGCCTAAATAGCGGCAAAATCTTTTTCTTGTCTAGGAAAGGCAAAAAATACAACGCAACGTCCAATTCAACAAAAGGCTGGCGCTGCGAAAGAAAAATTTGCCGGCAAAGCTCAAAGAACTCTTTTTCCCCATGAGGCGTTATATGGTAAGTGTATTTATTAAGATTGTTCTCTCCCTTAATTTCCTTTTTTTTTACAAGGCCCCGCTCCTCCATTTTACTGAGAGGATAGTATATCGATTGCATTTCGAATTCAGAAAAAATACCCATTTCTTTCTGAATTATTTTTTTTATTTGATAACCGTGCTTGGGCCCTTCTTTCAAAATGCCTAAGATAATAAGCCTTTGTATTCTCACCTTATATTATTCCTTAAAGATACCCATTTTTCTGAATTTATCGTACCTTAGCTTAACAAGCGCATCTATATCTATGTTTGACAATTCTTTCAAGTTCTTAAGAATAGCTTCTTTCAAATTTTTCCCCGTTATGTCATAATTCCTATGAGCGCCGCCTTCAGGCTCCTGAACAATTTCATCTATTATCCCCAAGTTTAACAAATCCGGAGCTGTGAGTTTCAGGACTTTTGCCGCTTCCTTTTTTTGAGCTGCATCTTTCCATAAAATAGCAGCGCACCCTTCCGGAGAAATGACCGAATAGTAAGCATATTCCATTATTAAAACCTTATCTCCTACTCCGATTCCTAAAGCTCCGCCCGAGCCGCCCTCGCCTATTACAACGACTACTATTGGGCTTCTTACGGAAAACATATCTCTTATGTTTTCCGCAATAGCCAGGGCCTGGCCTCTTTCTTCAGCGCCTACGCCCGGATAAGCACCGGGCGTATCAACAAGACAAACTATAGGCAGTCCAAATCTTTCTCCAAGATGCATAAGCCTGATTGCCTTACGATACCCTTCAGGGTTTGCGCAGCCGAAACTTCTTATGATGTTTTCTTTTGTGTCTTTGCCTTTTTGATGGCCGATTACAACAATTTTTCTGTCATCCAAAGTAGCAAGCCCGGAAACTATCGCCCGGTCTTCGCCAAAAAGCCTGTCGCCGCATAAAGGTATGAAATCTTTCATTATAAGATTAATATAATCGAGGGTAGTTGGCCTTTTTGGATGACGGGCAATTTGGATTTTTTGCCAGGGGGATAAGTTAGAATAGATTCCCTTTTTAAGATTTTTTAATTTTTTCTCCAGATTATTTATTTCTGCAGATAAATCTACTTCTTTTTCTCCAGAGAACTTCCTTAGTTCTTCAATTTTTTTTTCCAGTTCGATAACCGGTTTTTCAAAATCCCAATTTTCTATCATTTGTATCGCCTTTAGTTTATAGTTATTTATTAATCTACAATGGTTACTTCGGTTCCCGCCGGCACTATGTTGTAGAGTTCCTCTACTTCATCGTTACGCATTCTGACACACCCAAGGGTCACCTGTTTGCCCAGTTCTTCCGGCATTGTTGTGCCGTGTATTCCGTAACCTTTTGCTTCAATACCGAGCCAACGTGTGCCTAAGATATTATCCGGGCTGTTTGGAGGTACTACGGCGCCCGCCTTAAACCATGTAGGATTAGGCTGTTTATTGACAATCTTAAAAACGCCTACTGGGGTTGAATTATTTTTCCCCGTAGAAACTACGTAAGTTTTGATTATCTCGTCGCCGACCTTCAGGAAAAGAAGGTTCTGAGATTTATCAACAACTATGGAAAATTTACAGGTAGCAATCTTTAATTCCTGCTCTGGCCTTATGACATCAGAGCTTAGATTGTTAGCTCTTTTAATAAGTTCTATTGTGGTATTATTTTCTTTGGCTATCTTTGCCAGGCTGTCGTTGGGTTTTACAACATATTTTTTTGCGCATTTATCTATTATTGGAGAAAATATAATTTTTATATTTATATCTTCTATCTTTCTTTGTATCTCTTTAAGGCGCGCCGTGTCATCTATTTTTTCGCGGGCTTGCTCGTAAAGCTTCTTTGCCAGAAGTAAATCCCCGTTTAGAAACGCAGTGTCTGCTTCTTTTAAATAACCTTTCTGTAAACTTGATTGTGCGTCGCTGGAGCGCCTTCCTAAAATGAATAATGCAGCTAAAATTGCAACAATTACTACCGCCGCCATAACTATTATAAATTGTTTCTTCATCTTGTATCCTCCTTAAACCTTGCTTCTACAAGTTGTGCGTATCTTTTCTATTTATAGAATATTAAAGTTACGAGAATGCCTATAAGTGCGCCCGCAAAAACCTCTATGGGGGTGTGACCTGCCAATTCTTTTAAGCGGTCATCCTGAATCTTGCGCTTACTATGCAAATCATCCATAATTCTATTAAGAATACGTGCCTGTACGCCGATAGACCTTCGCCAGGTTTGGGCATCGAACATTGTCATCAGCGCAAAAAAACAGCTCATGGCAAAAAGAGGGGAAAAAAAACCCACCTCCTTGCCCAAAGAAGAAGCAAGGCCGACTACTGCTGCGCTATGGGCAGACGGCATGCCCCCGGTACGCAGAATCCAGTTAAAATTGAATTTCTTTTCCGTAACAAGGCCTATAATGACTTTTAAGCCCTGGGCTGTTAGCCAGCTTAAATTAGTAATCCAAAAGACTTTATTAACCCATATTCCCTGCCAGGTGTGCTCCATATTTTATTATTATAAAGATAAAAGGGTATTTGAGCAATAAAAATTAAATTTTACAGTTTTTGCCTGCTACGTTGCGTGCACGCACCATTGAGGTTTTTCTCCTTAACAGTATTAATATTTAAAATTATCCTATTTGGGCTTCAGTAGTGGCTGGTTTTAGATTACTGTAATATAATGCCTTGGCTGTTGAGTTCTTCAACCCGGTGTATAGGAGGGCGCTTGCCAATCTTTGTAACTCCGACTTCGGGCTTTTCTAAAACAGGCTGGCTGGTGTTTGCGCCGGAAGCAGCGGTTGACGAGCCTGAAAATGCAGGTGTTTTTTCAGGGCTTATGTTGGTAGTTATTATTTTGTTTTCTACGGGGGCTGTTTTTTTTACGGAATTAGTTTTTTTAATAAAGGCGACTGCTGGTTTGTTTTCTGAAGATAAAACCGGCTCGGACTGTTTAGTTAATATTTCCTGCTGTTTGGCGGAAAATTGTTGTATATTTTCTTGCGTGGGGATAGATTGGCCAATATTGGTTTTTCTATTGATAAAAATCAAAATAAATATCGTGGCAAGAACAAAAATTACATAGAAAACTTTTTGCTTCATATTTTAATCTTCCTCCCAGGATAAAGTAGTATAGTCTCCCGTGTTAGGCATAAAAGGCGGTGGATTATTTACAAATCTTGAGTCATGTATATAATCTTTATCATATCCGCTAACTTTAGTTGAACCCCTGAAGGTGCCTACGGGACCTCTCTTATCCTGGATTACTCCTCCGTAAAGCGTTAAAGTTCCTTTCATATAATCATCCCAGTTCTCCATCATAAAAGAACTGTTTAAAGCCATAATAGCGCCATCTATTTCCAGGTCTGCAGGCGCAATGTCATCAATCACCACATCTGCCTCAGAAATGATACCAAGGCCGTCATCAGAAGTGCCGTCTCTTGGGTCATCAGCGTAAACTATATTATCAGGAATGATAACGTCCTGGCTTGCGCCTACCGTCACTCTGCCGTTTAAGGTGCCGTAAACAGTCAAAGTTCCATTATTGACAAATATAGCTCCGTTTGTGGGCATGCTTAACGTGCAACTGCTGTGGCAACCGCTTTTGCGCTGGTTTCTCACACTGATAGTTCCGTCGCTGTTAAATATTACCCTGCTGGCTCCTGTTAAATAAAGCCCCCCGGCACTTGCGGCTGCGGAACGCAACGCCAAAGCATTTTCCGGCATATCAATATGGACTACGCCAAGGTCTATCCCTTGTTGAAAATCAGGAATATCGTTCGGAGGGTTACTTATAAGGCTCGGTAAGTTGTTGGAGGTTATATTGCTACCATTATTATAAAAATTTATATAAGGGTCTACTGATTGCGCTTTAGCTTCGAATACAGGGTTTCCGGCAATATTGTAATGGGTATTGGAGTGCGTTGGGCCACTTAAGTTATCTCGCGACCAGAACCATACGTTTTGGCAATTACCCCACTGGTCGCAATAAGTTTCCGAATTGGTCCACCAGAGATAGCCTCCAAAATTATCTACCTTAAGATAATTTGATAAAACCCTACTTACGTTGTCGAAGGTCCCGGTAGAAGTTACTTTATATTTTCTAACCAGCTGGTTTCCTACTACAGGGCCGAGGTCATCTATGGCAACGCTGTAAGTACCTCCGCCTACGTTTTGAATATCTCCCCAGGGATCGACCGAATCATATGTTGGGGCCTGCTCCTGACTCCTTAACCAGAGTAGACCATGGTCAAGCCCTGCTTCAGCAAGGTTAAACGCAGCGGTTTGTTTCTTAAAAATATCCGCGACAATAGCCTGATTTAAGCTTGCAGTAATAAATGCTGCGGCATAAACAAGCAAAGCGATTATCACAACTAAAACAAGTATAAGGGTTGAGCCTTTTTTAGATTTTACTTTCATTTTACACATCTTATCTATTCCTCATTTTTACAAGAAGCTGGACGCTATCGCTTAATAATCTTCCTTTTTTATCCGCCTTTTGCACAGTAATATCTATCCGCAACATATCTTCCGGAAACGGGTCCGGAGGGGACGTCCTTGAAAATTGCAGGCTGATGACATTGCGCGCAAGCACGCTGGATTGGCCTAAGCTACTCCTCCTTATTATTTCCCCATTTGCGTTCAACTCATAAGTGATAACTTCAGCTGACCACTCTATGGCAGGTGTCAACTCATCCCAGTCTATAACTACTCCGTTGGCATCTCTGTTCGGCAAATGGAAATTCAGCGATGCAGATGTGGCTCCGCTTGCTAAATCTGTTTGCGCGGGCGCTGTATATTTCAATTCTTTTTCCATTGCTGTTAATGCCTTTATAATTTCGCGGCGCAATTCAGCCTCAGCATCACCCATAAACCACGAACTGATGCCGGTATTTAATACGGTAAAGGTCATGCCTACCAATATGGAAAAAACAGCTGCCGCGACAAGAGCTTCTATCAGCGTAAATGCGCCATAAGAACCATGCTTAGCGCGGCCCTTGCGCCTAAAACTTAATTTCGCTGCACCAGGGCAACGCTGAGCGACGAGACTTGCTTCTTTTTTTAGCAAAGCTGTAAAAACCACTTTTTATTTCCTGTTAACTATTCTGGTTGTTAATTGTGCCGGTGAATCTATTATGCCGTTGTTATTAAAGTCTTCGCCAGCGTCAAGAGTGCCATTTAAATTTGTATCTTCTCCTATAACCCTGTTTCTCTGCCTCCAGCACACACTCACGGTTACCTCTAAAAATTCCGGATTGTCATTGTTTATATACACTGTACCCATACTTTCCGGTATGTCGTTTACTACAAAATTAAGGCCGTTATAATTGCCTACAAGGTCCTTAAAAATACTACTGCGCATTTCTTCAATTATTCCTTGCGCGGCAGTAGTAGCAATGTTTATATTTTTAATAGTATCAATCAATATGAAACAATTGATATAAGTGATTAATGTGGTACTTATAACTAATACTAATATAATTATCCCCAACAATACTTCTGCGAGGCTAAAGCTTTTTACAAAGAAAACCCGTTGTTTTGCCTTCATGCTCTTTCTTAATTTTTACTAATATGTTTGGCAGGAAAGTTTACATAACCCCTTATAAATTATAGAATATTTTACACCAATATACAACCGTAAAATCCCGCTATTCTTAAGCGGAATTACGGTTATGGAGATTTGCACTTTTGCAGCCGAAGCTAAACCCATAAATTCTTATCCAAAGACCTGTATTGGATGGCTTCGGAGATATCCTCTGCCAGAATATCGCTTCTTCCTGCAAGGTCAGCGATTGACCTTGAAACCTTAAGTATTTTGTCATAGGCTCTTGCGCTAAAACCAAAATGCGAAATTGCCATTTTAAGCAGTTCTTGGGCATCTTTTTTAAGACTGCAGAATTTACGTAATTGCTTGTGGTTCATCTGGGAATTGAAAAATATTTTTTCATCCCTGAATCTTTCTGCCTGGATAAGGCGCGCGTTTTCCACTCTTTCTTTTATCGAGCAGGAATTTTCCGCCGTAAAATCGTTGGATATTAAATCTTCCGTATTAATCGCTGCCAATTCCAAATGGATATCTATCCTGTCTAAGAGCGGGCCTGAAATTTTATTTCTGTATTTTTGTATCTGGTAGCTTGTGCAATGGCAGCTTTTTTCCGAGGAACCGAAGTATCCGCACGGGCAGGGGTTCATTGCTGCTGCAAATAAAAAGCGGGAGGGGAATTTCAGGCGCTTAGCCGCCCTCGATATGCTGATAGACCCGTCTTCGAGCGGCTGGCGGAGGGCTTCCAGGGCATCTCTGCTAAATTCCGGCAATTCATCCAGGAAAAGCACTCCGTTATGAGAAAGGGTTATCTCTCCGGGCTTTATATTTGTACCGCCTCCGACCAATGCGATGCTTGAAGATGTATGGTGAGGCGACCTGAAAGGGCGCGCCTTTACCACAGGTTGCGTTTTGTCCAGAAGGCCTGCCACACTATAAATTTTAGTGACCTCTAAACTTTCCTCAAATGCCAGATCCGGCAAAATCGTCGGCAGCCTTCGGGCGAGCATTGTTTTGCCAACACCTGGAGCGCCAAGCAAAAGGGCGTTATGCATGCCGGCTGCTACGACTCCGAGAGCCCGTTTGGCAAAAGACTGGCCTTTGACTTCGGAAAAATCAACTTCATATTGACAGTTCCCGGAAATTAAGTCGGCCGTATCCGGCTTAAAAGGCTTTTTTTCTATCAGGCCGCAGAGAAAAGATACGGCCTCACTCAGGCTTTTTACAGGATATACCTCTAAACCAGAAACCAGCGCTGCTTCGCTGGCATTTTCTAAAGGAACAATAATTTTTTTGTTTTTTTCCTTTGCATATAACGCCATAGGAAATACGCCGCTTACAGGTTTGATTATACCTTCCAAAGAGAGTTCACCGATTAAAAAAAAGGAAGACGCATCCATGTGCGCCTGGGCGGATGAAGAAATAATGCCAAGGGCAATAGCCAAATCAAAATGTGTTCCTTCTTTTTTAATGTTGGCGGGCGCGAGGTTTATGGTTATTTTTTGGGAAGGGAATTCGAAGCCGCTATTCTTGATACTCGAACGTACCCTGTCTCTGCTTTCACGCACAGAGGTATCACAAAGCCCGACTAAAGAAACTGCCGGGAGCCCCCTTTGAACATCAACTTCAATGCAGACAGGGTAAACATCCAGGCCAAAATTGCCTAAAGAAGTTGTTTTAGAAACCACTTTTCATTTCCTTTGCCAATTAAGATAATGCCATTAAAAACTGCTCTGCTAAAAAATTCAGTTTTTAAAGTATTTATTGCGTAATTGTAAAGGCAGTAAAAGCCAAAGCTAAAGCTTTGGCTCAAGCGGCCGATAGCGTGTTATTTTTCCAGACAAAGCATTTTTTCAATTATCTCATTTATGGTATTGCGGTCCTGTTCGCCTATTTCACAAAATTCAATACCTGTGTCGTGGTAAAGGATGCCCTTTCGATAGGGGCTTTTTTTATCAACAACCCAGGCAATTTTACCCTGGCAGGCTATTTTATTTTCCTTAAGATGCATTTCTATACTTACTAAACTCCCCGCCTCAATCCTTTCTCCAATTATAACGCGCACTCCTCCGGCAGAAATATTTTCGGTGTGCGTAGAAATTGAATGTTCGGGAAAATTATATATCAATATCTTACAGGGAAACCGCGCTCTTATAAATTTTCTTTTTTCTATGCCGTCATACATAGGCTGGTATTGTTGTAAACCTTATTTTTTTCTAAAATTTTTTAGTTTATATTTTTGCAATTGTTTCTTTTCTCTAAGCAAGCGTGAAATGTTTTTCTGCCGGTTTGTATTTTTTTCTTTAGCCATAGACTGCAAGTGGCAATTGGTTGAAAAATCTTATTACCCCGCTCGCTCCCTTCGGTCGCTCGGGGGTAATTCGCACTAGCATTTTTT
>JAQVOZ010000178.1 GCA_028702365.1 Candidatus Omnitrophota bacterium
AAGATTCACCTCGGCAGCTAGCGGATATCTCGCGAAGCATAGAAGATTCATTAATCGCTTCTCAAGCGCAAGGCCTGGGGGCAGTATGGATTGGTCATTTTGAACCAAGAAATTTATCAAGAAAGCTTAATATTTTCCAAACACCTGTGGCAATGGTGGCAATCGGCAATAGCCTCGATCCCGTAAAACTTAGAAAGTTCAAAAACAATGTATTTTTAAATCATACGGACACGGTTGTCCGGCTTCCGGCTTCTTCAGTTGTTGGTAGTAAAGCGGCAAGCTCTTTGCGCGACGTTAGCTCCAACGGTTCATCTGTTGCTATTGCTGCCAAAACTGTCATGCAAGCGCATCAGCGTATCCCGGTTATTACCATGGGTAATACAACCTATGGTTTCGGATTGGTTGATAGCAAACAAAATGTGAGCAATTTCGAGGAATGCGGATGGATACGTATGTTCCCCGAGGCCACTCAGGAACAATTGGCTGATTTCATTTTTGAAAAACTGGAAGGCTTGGTTAATATTGCCGGAATAAATAATATCCCTTTTGTGGGTGTATCTTTCGGCGGGCCGGTTGACAAAACTAACGGTATAGTCGCCACACCTTTCAGAGGCCCGCTTCAGCCGTTTGAACGGTACCCTCTTGTAAAAGAGTTGGAGGGCAAGATTGAACGTAAATATAAAACTCACTTAAAGGTTGTAATTTTTAATGATGCTGAAGCGGCTCTGCGCGGAGAGTTGCAGCCAGGAGGAGCTTTGTATCCTTATGGTTATGGTTCCATTATGATTATTGGAACCGGAATGAATTTAAAAGCAACTGTTGGATATGAGCCATATTATGGTAAGCGCGGCGAAATCAATGAGTTAGGCCATAACCTTGCGCCAGTAAGGATATTACGTTCATACAATAGATACAAGCAAGCTGTCGGCAGCGGTAAATATGCGTATCTTGGCAAGATAACGCGCGGCAAACTTCCTGTTGATGCCCGGGGAGCGCATATTAAAGGCGATCTTGAAGATAATTGTGCCGGGCCGAATCTTGCCCGAAGATTTTTTGAGTTTATTGTTTTACGAAGCGGACATCAAAAGGTTCGCGCCTATGTGGTTTCGAAAATAAAACAGATGCTCCTCCGGCAGGAATTTTCTTCATTCGCAAAGTCATCGGTAAAAAATCTGCTGAGAATTGTTACTACACAGTCAACCGAACTTCCAAGAGAGGAACGCCGCGCACGAACCGTGATTATCAAAGCGATTATGATCAGTATAACCGAGCTTGCGCTTAAAAATGAACCGGTTGCTTTGCGTTGGGTTAAATCCAGGGCAAAGGAATTAGGCGAGGCCATAGCAGCTTTTATGGCAGCATATCCTAACGAAAAATTCATTGAACACATAGTTTTAGTTTCAACGGTTGCAGAGAAATTTGCTCTCGGAATTTCTGATAAACAACATAACGATATTTTTATTGGAACAATGCGCGATAGCGCTTACCATGCCTTAAGGCGCCGCGGCATCTCTAGAGCCCGCGCGCATACGCTTGCAAACGGAATCCAACGTTCACCTCTCGATTATCGAAGGGAAATGATTGCTTTTGTCCCCGCTATGCATCGGGGCGCTAGCAGCTCTGCGTTAGCGGATGAGATGTCTTTGTGGCGCAGGCATATTTTGCATAAAGATGCAAAAATAGAAATGGATAAAGATGGATTTTTCGCAGCCATCGAAAAAACCATCAAAGAGACTTTGCAGTTAGAAAGCCGTGCAGCTACTTCAAAAGGCTATTTCTACACCAACGAGGTAATACAAAGATTGATAGCTGCGGCTATTTTACATTGGAACAATTCGCACGTTAAAGAAAAGCCCGGTTCGCACATTAGGCGTTTAGCCAAGCAGGGCAGAAGAAGGCTTTCTTTATATGAAGGGCAAAGTGCCTTACCGGGTAAGACGATATATTTTACTGCACAAGGGGAAAACGATACAAATATCCGTGGTGTAACGGCTGTTTACCGGCCGCACGTTTCAGGGAAACAATTAGTTGAAACACTGCCGGAATTGTTCAATATTTTAGGCATACCTACGACGAAGAAATCCATGCTGCTTATTCTGGAATCCCTGGAAGGCTATAAAGCATTTACAGCAGAAATGAATGCGCTCAAAGATAATTTTTCCGCCTGGCTTAAAAGAAATGCAGTCAGAGGTAAACCGGATACTTTACGTAAGTTGGTAAATGCGATATTAAAAAACAACAGCGAACAAGATGCCATCTTTGAAATTAATGCTGTATTGGAGGGATTGCATAAGGATAGAGACCCCCGATTTATTGGCTTTATTAATGCGCTTCCCCGCAGTTTCAGGCCAACCAGCCTTAAGCCTTTTGAATTACTCGTAGCTGATACAAAAGAAAATTCATTCATACATAGGGAAACTGATTTAAGCCAATCTTTCTTACGTAACGGAAATGGTTTAAGATTCTATTTGCATCCTTATACATATTCTTTAATCAAGGACATTTGGTCCAGGAAAGGCATGCATAAAGCGACGGATAAAATCCTGTTTTACCCCCACGCTTCCTCACGCACCGGTTACGCCCGTATTAACGGCAAGCCGTCATCGCATATGATAAAAATAGATATTCCCGCGCGAATTTCAACTAGCCTGCGCATTTTGGGCAAAACGACTGTAGAAGAAGAATTAGGCGCCGCACA
Organism: Candidatus Omnitrophota bacterium; assembly: GCA_028702365.1. Taxonomy (GTDB): domain Bacteria; phylum Omnitrophota; class Gorgyraeia; order Duberdicusellales; family 4484-171; genus JAJYOP01. The sequence continues at coordinate 2,699 of JAQVOZ010000178.1, forward strand.
ATTTATAGCCAGAAATATAAAAAGCCGCGCTCCGCCATCCAGTATAGAGTTAATTTTATCCACCGAGGCAGTCACGCATCAATTATCCAATGGTATTACCTTGGCGACTATGGCAAGGCCCATCGCAGTATCCCAGCCAAAAGAAATTATGATACCGGGCACTATGCTCGCTTCTTTGTCCGGTTTTAGCAAAACACCTATCATCAAAGAATTAGTTAAAGGTTATTCTTCCAAAGAAATCGAAAAGTTTTTTAGTCAAACTATTGTGCAGCCATTAATGCAGGCATGGGATTATTTTCTTTCCATGACCGGCGGCCAGGGGGCAATCGGTATGACTCCGGAACTTCACGCTGCTAATTTTCATTACGCATACGATCCGTATAAACATGTGCTGCTTCCTAAGATTATTGTGAAAGATTTTGAACATAGCCGAGTGCTTCGGGTTGATAAAACGCCTGAAAGTTTCGAAAAAGCGACCGTGCGCATACTTGAAACATATGACCAATTAATGGGCAGATTATTCCTTGCCCCGCTTATTGCTATTTTAAGCAAGGCGAGCGGTATTCCCGAAGAAAGATTTGATGAATTAGCCAGGGATGCTTTTATCGCGCATATAGGCGCCGAAAATAGAAAGAAATTTTTGTTGCGTAACGCTGTTGTCGGTTGCATCCACGATAATTTTACTTTATTGAAAGATTTACCTTACCAAATTATGTGGAACGCTTCGCCGCGTTTCCGTCCACATGAAATTGAAGGTTATAACGTTGATTCGGGAGTTTTTAGAAAAGAG
>JAQVOZ010000179.1 GCA_028702365.1 Candidatus Omnitrophota bacterium
CTCGGATGGCGTAATGCTTAAATTCGATAATAATGCGTGTGTTGTAATAGATAAACAGGGTAATCCCCGTTCAACAAGAGTATTCGGGCCGGTAGCGAGAGAGCTAAGGGATACCTTCAGCAAGATTTTATCTTTAGCACCCGAGGTAGTTTAAAAGGAACAAATTATGAGTTTAGGAATAAAGAAAGGCGATAAAGTAATTATACTTTCAGGAAAAGATAGCGGCAAAAGCGGCAAGATTCTTGAGATTTTGAAGGATAAATCAAAAGTGATAGTCGAAGGTTTAAATCTTTCAAAAAAACATATGAAAAAACGCTCTGAAGCGGACGTAGGGGGAATAAAGGAACTGCCTATGCCGCTACATATTTCCAAGGTCGCGTTATTCTGCTCGAGTTGCTCAAAGCCCGTAAGGTTTGGTATTAAAATGTTGAAAGATAAAAACAAAATAAGGATATGCAAAAAATGTCAGCAGGAGATTTAAAAGAAAAATATATTCCACGCCTCTTAAATGTATATCGCGAAGAAATTATCGCCAAGATGCAGGAAAAATTCGGCTATAAGAATACTATGGCTGTGCCCAGGCTGCGGAAGATTGTTATAAATATGGGCGTTGGCGCGGCTATTACCGATCCAAAGCTTACCGAAAAAGCCGCGGAAGAGCTTGCTGTAATCGGCGGACAAAAAGCAAAAATCTGCCGTTCGCGTAAGCCAATATCAAATTTTAAGCTTAAAAAAGGCGTGCCGGTTGGCTGTTGTATTACTTTACGCCGTTACCGCATGTATGAATTTTTGGACAGGTTCATAACTATTGCAGCTCCGCGAATACGCGATTTCAGGGGATTGCCTGCGAATTCATTTGATGGAAGCGGAAATTACACTTTCGGTCTTACGGAACAAAACGTGTTTCCGGAACTTGAACCTGATAAAATAACACGCGCTCAGGGCATGAATATAACAATTCAAACAAACGCAAAAACCGACAAAGAAGCAAAAGAACTGCTTAATTTATTGGGTTTTCCTTTCAGGAGGTAAAATGGCGACTACCGCAAAGATTGAGAAATGGAAAAAAGAAAAAATTAAACCAAAGTTTTCAACCCGCTATAGAAACCGGTGCCGCTTATGCGGACGGCCGCGCGGTTACATAAGAGATTTTGAACTTTGCCGTATTTGTTTTAGGCAACTTGCCTGGCAGGGAGTTATTCCGGGTTTAAAAAAGGCAAGCTGGTAAAACACAGATGAACACAGATAAAATTATCTGCGGCCATTCGCTTAAAAATCTGTGCTAATCTGTGTAAAAAAAGGAAATAAAAATGAGTAGAACCGATTTGATTGCAGATTCATTTACGATAATCAGGAATGCTGTAAGAGCAAAAAAGGAAGATACTTTAATACCTTTCTCCAAAGTACTTTTGAAAATTTGCGAAATTCTCAAACGAGAAGGTTATATTGAAAATTTTAAAGAAGTGGATTTGGAAAGTTTCAAAAATATAAAAGTATACTTGAAATATGATGGCAAGAAGAACGTCATCAACGGAATCCAGAAGGTGTCAAAGCCCGGCAGAAGAATTTATGTTAAAAAAGAAAAAATCCCGCTGGTTTTACGCGGCTACGGTATAGCTCTTATTTCTACGTCTGCGAATATACTTACCGACAAGGAAGCTAAAGCCAAAGGTATTGGCGGAGAATATATAGGTAAAGTTTGGTAATTAATAACTAAATATATGTCAAGAATAGGAAAACAGCCGATTCAGTTGCCTAAAGGAGTAAAAGCGAGCTTTGCTAACGGAAGTTTGCTTATAGAAGGCGCAAAAGGAAAACTCACCCTAAATATTCCTCGAGGGGTAACTTTAGAAATTTCCAACGACAAGGTTTTGGTCAAAAGAGAAAGCGAGGAAAAAAATATACGCAGCCTCCACGGCACTATAAGGGCAATAATTAACAATATGGCGAAAGGCGTCGTTGAGGGCTATAAAAAAGAGCTCGATATAGTAGGTACCGGCTATAAGGCCATGATGAAGGGTACCACTTTAATTTTGACTATGGGGTTTTCGCATCCGGTTGAAATGCCCGTTTCAAAAGATTTGAAAGTTACCGTGCCTAACCCAAACCGCGTTATAATCGAAGGCGCAGACAGGCAGAAAGTCGGTCAGTTTGCAGCGGTATTACGTAAAATTTATCCGCCTGAACCTTACAAAGGCAAGGGCGTTAGATATGTAGGCGAAGAAGTAAAGAAAAAACTGGGAAAAGCTTTAGCTAAATAATCATTTAAAGTAACGCCAAATAAAAAAGTAAGGGAGAATTAAGGTGAAATTACCGCAAAGAGAAAGAAGGCACGAGAGAGTAACCAAAAAAGTGCAGGGAACCAGCACCAAGCCACGGTTGGTTGTTTTTCGAAGCAAAAAGCATATCTATGCTCAATTGATAAAAGATGATGACGGAAAGGTAATATCCGGTTGTTCTACTTTGAGCAAAGAATTTAAAGCCAAGAACATGAAAAGCACAAATAAAGAAGCTGCCAAAGAGATAGGTAAACTCATAGCAGCCAAAGCAATATCGCTTGGCATAAAAGAAGCGTGTTTCGATAGGGCGGGGTACAAATATCATGGAAGAGTACAGGCTCTATCGGAAGGAGCAAGAGAAGGAGGGTTGAAATTTTGAGCGGTACAAATTTCACAAAACAAGAAGTACAAACCGAGCCCAGAGAGAAAGTCTTCGTCGAAAAAGTTATTTTTATAAATAGAGTAACCAAAGTAACAAAGGGCGGAAAGAACTTAGGTTTTTCAGCATTGGTTGTAGTAGGAGATACCGATGGCTCGGCAGGTTTTGCTTTAGGCAAGGCAAATGAAGTTGCAGAAGCCATAAAAAAAGGAATTAAGAAAGCGAAAAAAAGTTTAGTTTCCATAAATAAAAAAGATACAACAATACCACACGAGGTCTATGGCAGATTTGGAGCTGTCCAGATACTTCTTAAGCCCGCTTCCACGGGAACAGGAGTTATAGCTTCATCAACCATACGTGCCATATGCGAATGTGCGGGTATCCATGATATATTAACTAAGATTTTAAAGAAATCTACGAATCCTATAAATGTAGTTAAAGCTACATTTATGGCATTAGGACAATTAAAGAAGGCAGCATAACCATGGATTTATCCAAAATAACTTTAAAAACAAAGAATAAAACCGGAAAACGCCTAGGCAGAGGAACCGGCAGCGGATGGGGAAAGACTGCCAGTCGCGGAAACAAAGGCGCAGGTTCCCGAAGCGGCAATGTCTGGCCGTATGTAGGCTTTAATGGAGGCAACATCCCTTATGCCCGTAAAATGCCAAAAAGAGGTTTTAATGTTTATTCAAAAGAAGCTTTCCAGGTAGTTAACCTTAATGACATACAAGAAAGGATAAAAGATGCCAAAGAGATAGACCCGGCCGCCCTTAAAGCAGCAAAACTCAT
>JAQVOZ010000014.1 GCA_028702365.1 Candidatus Omnitrophota bacterium
AAAAAGTAGAATCCCGCCCTTCCAAGCTGCCGGATGCAAGTAGCAGTTTACTCCAACAATCGAAAAAAATAAATTTTCCGTTTTATGCATTAATCGGTGCCTGCGTGATTTTTACTGTTTTTATAGCTTTAAGTGCGTATTTTTCCAATAGAAATTTACAATCAGAAGCAGTAAAAAACTATTTGGCAAAAAAAGAAATCGAAAAAACCAAAAATGAGATATCCCTGCCCTTAATGACAAGCATTGCGCAGGCAAAAGCTGGGGCCAATACGCTAAGTTCCGTAAATCCTGTAGCCGATAATCCTTCCCCAAACAAGCCGGATTATCCCGTTTACAGCCTGCAGGGAATAGTTTACGATGAGAGTTCTCCTTCTGCCATCATAAACGGTAAAACTCTTAGAAAATCCGAAGCCATAGACGATTTTATTGTAACTGATATTGCTCCCACTACCGTCACCTTAAAAAACTCTAAAACCGACAAAGAGCTTGCCCTTTCTTTTTGAACACACAGATTTATACAGATGACAGACACAGATGATCGCAGATTTGAGAAAGTATCATATAACACGTATCGGGTAGCATGTCTTTAGGGCGTGTTACGTGCGGCGTTATACATAATCTGTGCCAATCTGCTTTTGAATCTGCGTCCATCTGTGTAATATAAATATCACAATGAAAGAAGACGTAAAAAACTACACATTGGAAGAACTCAAAAATTATTTTAAGAGTAACGAGGTAGCCGCCTATACGGCCCTGCAAATTTTTAACTGGATATACTCAAAAAGGGTTGAAAGTTTTGATTTAATGACTAATGTTTCGAAGAAAATAAGGAATTTACTTTTAGAAAATTTCTATTTTTCAAAATTAAAAACAGCAAAACGTGAAACTTCTTTCGATAAAACAGAGAAATTCCTTTTTGAGCTTCCCGATGGCGCCGCCATAGAGTCAGTGTTTATTCCTGAGACTTCAAGGCTCACTCTTTGCCTGTCGAGCCAGGTAGGTTGTAAATACAGCTGTAAATTTTGCACAAGCGGCACACGCGGGCTAAAAAGGAATTTAACGGCAGGAGAAATAGTAAATCAGTATCTTGCAATTTCCGATTTAACTCGTGGGAAAATAACCAACATCGTGTTCATGGGAATAGGCGAGCCGCTGGATAATTTTATAAATGTAGTTAAAGCTATCAAAATATTTTCCGAGCATAAAGGCCTTGATTTTAGCAGAAGAAGAATTTCTGTTTCAACCTGCGGCATTATACCGCAGATAGAGGAGCTTTTAAGGCTTAAGCTGGGGGTAAAATTATCAGTATCACTGCATTCGGCAGATAACGCTATACGTTCGAAAATTATGCCGGTAAATCAAAAATACCCGCTAAACGAGCTTATGAAAACCTTGAGGAGTTTCAGCAAAGCTGAAAAATACCCCGTTACTTTCGAATACGCATTATTCGGTTCGCTTAATACGAGCAGGCTCGATGCACAAAAACTGATACAGCTTTTAAAGGGGATGGATTGCAAAATTAACTTAATACCCTATAATACAGCGCAGGGAATTTTTAAAGAGCCAAGTTCGTCCGAAATAGAGGGTTTTTGCAGCGAGCTTAAACGTGCGGGCTTATTCTATACTTTAAGAAAGTCCCGCGGCCAGGATATCAAGGCCGCCTGCGGGCAGTTATACGCTTTATGGGGATAGCAATGAAAAGGTTTTTGTCTAAAAGTTACGTCCGCTTTATTATATTCATACTTCTGATTATAATCCTTATTTTTATCAGTAAGTCTTTTTCTATCGACAAAGAAAAAATGGATGCTTTCTTTAAGAAGTTCCCGCCCGTATATTCTTCTTTGGTATTTATAGCGCTTTATGTGGCTTCAAATTTCTTTGTTACCGGCGACCCAAAAGAGATTCTAAAACTTGTATCTGTATTCGTATTCGGAGTTTATCTAAGTACTCTGCTTATTTATATTGCAGAAATAATAAACGCAACGCTGTTCTTCCATCTTAGCCGTTTTTTCGGCGAAGAGTTCATGGACAGATACCTTAAAGGTAAATTTAAGCATATTTATGAAAAGCTGGGACAGATGAATCTTAACTGGATATTTATGCTAAGGCTCAATATATTAATTCCATATAGAGTGCTGGATACCTGTTTTGGAATTAGTAAAATTTCATTTAGAAAATATCTTGCCGCAGTGTTGATAGTTTCTCTGCCAAGGATATTTTTTCTGCAGTATATTGTAGGCGTGATAGGTAATTTTTCTTTCGGTAATATAATGAATGTGCAGATGCATCCGGCAGTAGCGTTCCTTTTTGTGTTTTATTTTATATTTTCCATTATCATAATATTTAAGACAAAGAAAAGATTGTGGTAAAATACCTGAATATATGAAAATAGAGATAAACAAACAAAATGCAAGCCGTCTTATAAACTGTGGGCCGGTTGTTCTCGTAACAAGCGGCTATAAAGATAAACGAAACATAACAACCTGTGCCTGGAGCATGCCTTTGTCCAAAGGCCCGGCTTTACTCGGGGTGGCTTTGGCGAAAAAACATTTTTCCTCAGAGCTTATAAACCTAAGCTTACAATTTATAGTAAATATTCCTGAATGGAAATTGCTGGATAAAGTAATGGCCTGCGGCTCTATCTCAGGCAGGAATATGGATAAATTCAAAGAAAACGGATTCACGGCAGAAAAAGCCCACTCTCTTTCCGATGCGCCTAAAATAGCAGAATGCGCAGCCTCTGTCGAATGCCTGCTGGTTGAAGCAAAGGAAGCAGGCGACCATTATCTTTTTATTGGCGAGATTGTTTATGCAGAGGCAGAAAACAGTTTATTTGTGAATGATTTCTGGGATACTGAAAAAGCGGAGCTGATATTCCATCTTGGCTCAAAATTTTTCTTTAAATCATCGCCATATATGGAGTTTAAAAAATGAATTCCGCCCTTCCAGGGGCAGGGGTTGGGGTGTTAATAATAATCTTAAATAGAAAGAAGGAAGGGCGGGGTGAACGAAAAATTCTATAAGTTACCAAAGGGTTTTCTTGAAAAGCTGCAAGCTTTATATCCTAACCATTTTCAGCAGATATTGAATACATTCTTAGTGAAGAAGCAGGCCACTTTCAGAATAAACTATTTAAAAACAGATTTAGTAAGCTTAAAGAAGGAATTGCTTGCGGACGGTTTACGTTTTCAGGAACTCCCATTTCCTAAGGGCTCATTTATTTCAAAGTTTCCCCTTAAGGGCCTGCAGCAAACTTCTGCATACCAAAACGGGTTTATATATGTGCAAAACATCTCAAGCATGCTTCCGGTTATTGCGCTTCAAGTCCAAAACGGGCAAAAAATCCTTGATCTTTGCGCATCTCCCGGCGCAAAAACCACTCAAATAGCTTCTCTCGCGCCGAATGCAGAAATTGTTGCTTTTGAAAAAGAGCACATCAGGCATTGCAAGCTGGAAACTAATTTAAAAATCCAGGGGGTAACCAATGTAGAAACTTTTGCTCAGGACGGTTTCTGGGCACGAAAGAAATTTCCGGAATATTTTGACAAAATTCTGGTGGATGCGCCTTGCTCCGCAGAAGGCCTGTTTGACCTTAATAATCCAAGAAGTTATAAATACTGGAATGAAAGAAAGGTGAAAGAGCTCCATGATAAGCAAAAATCACTCCTGCATTCCGCGTTCTTTGCTCTTAAGGAAGGAGGGGAACTGGTGTATTCTACCTGTACGTTTTCACCCGAAGAAAACGAAGAGGTAATAGATTGGTTTATTAATAAATTTAAAGGACAAATAGAGATTGTACCGATAGAGTTTCCTTTAAACAATGTTTTTTGCGGTATCACTAGTTGGCGCAAAAAACATTATTCGGGTGCATGCAAACTCACGAGGCGTATAATTCCGAACGAATTCATGGAAGGTTTCTTTGTTGCAAAATTGAGAAAAACTTCAGTATAATTTAGAATAACCGTATCTTCCGGAGAGTGGTTTTTAGCTACAGGGCACTTTTTTAACCGCATCAAGCTTTCTTTGTAAAGCACCCAATATTACGGAAAATAAAAAAGGGCGCATTTAACACGCGCCCTTTTTTATAATAGACTGATTTTTAATTCAAAAGTGCTTTTAAGTCTTTAGAGGCTCTAAAAGCTATTTTCTTTTTTGCCGGAATCTGGATGCTTTCGCCAGTCTTAGGATTTCTTCCCGTTCTTGCTTTTGTTTCTTTTACCTTGAAAGTACCAAAACCTGAAATAGCTACCGGATCTTTCTTCTTAAGAGAACCCTTGATTGCGTCAAATACTGATTCGACTGCTGTCTGTGCTTCTTTCTTTGTGCAGCAATTCTTTGATACAGCTTCAATTAGCTCTGCCTTATTCATTTAGACACCTCCTTTTAGTGCGACTGCCAGGACCGAAAGCCGGGGCTGTTTTGTTTAAACACGTTAATATTTTCAACCACTTTCAATATTGTATAACGCGGGTTTTTCTTGTCAAGATATTTTAAATTGAGGGTTGTTTAAAAAACAATTCCCATAAGTATCGGGGTGTTTTATAATAAATGCTATGGTTATCACGAAAAAAGAATGGGATTTTATACTAAACCAGAAAACAGGCAGCTGTTTTAAGGCCAAGGTAGACTTTGGCCTAAGGCAAGTAAACGTTTGTGTTGACTGCGAAAACATAAGGTTTGAAGAGAATAATATTATAAGCGCAAAAGAGAAAATAAAAGATAACTTCTGTTATCTGATTAATGATAATAAAATAGAGCCTCTGGCGTATTTTTCTGAGGCTACAAATCGTTTTTATAAGCTTACACCAACCAATGATTGGCCGACATTGTCGATAGGTTCTGTGCCAATGCATAAATTAAGCTCTCCGATGAAAGATACGGAAAAGAAAATAAGCCTTATCGGGCCTTACGGCTTGGTGCTGGATACCTGCATGGGGCTCGGTTATAGCGCAATACTGGCCTCTAAGGCCGCAAAAAACGTAATAACATTTGAAAAAGACGAAAATGTCTACGATTTAGCAAAGCTTAATCCTTTGTCGGAGGCGCTATTTTCTTCAGAAAATATAGAGATAAGAAGAGAAGACATATCAGAGGCGATAAAAAGTTTTAGCGAAAATCATTTTGACTGTATAATCCACGATCCGCCTACCTTTAAGCTTGCGCCTGAGCTTTTTACTGAGGCGTTTTATAAAGAACTTTACCGGGTACTTAGAAAAAACGGAAAGGCCTTTCACTATACGCCGCTTTATAAAATAAGCCAGGGCTATGATTTCCCTTCCAAAATAGAAAAAAAGCTTAAAAAAACAGGCTTTAAGGTGCTTGAATTCAGGCCTCAGGATGGAGGAGTAGTTTGCAAAAAATAAATTTGGAAGAGGAAAGAACCCTTCTGGACAGGGAAATAACTTTTTTTCATTTCGAAAGAGCAAAAAGAAAAATTGCAAAATGCATCAAAGAATCTTCCGCGATTGATGATATCTTCTTCTTATCATATTTTACCGCCCAAAAACTAATAATCCGCAAAGAATTCGAAAAAGCAATAAGATACCTGAATATTTGTATAAAATTGCGTCCCAATGACGGCTGCTCTTATAACGATAAAGCAATTTGTTTTGCCGAACTTGGAAAGTATGAGCAGGCTTTGGTTGTTTTCGACAAGGGGATAGCCTTAAGCAGAGATTGCGCTTGTTTGTATCATAACAAGGGCTGGCTGCTTAATGAAATAGGCAAATTCAAGCAATCCGTAATATATTTTAAAAAAGCCTTGGAACTAGATAGCGGCAGGGTAGAAGCAATATTTAGCCTAGGGGATAGTTATTTAAAAATGGGCGATATCCAGAAAGCAAAGAAATACTTTACGTCAGCGCTTTCGGAAATTAAAGATAAAAGCTCCTATGTTTATGGGGAAGTTAAAAAGAGGCTGGCCAAGCTGGAAATTTAAATTATTTGAATATATCGTCAAATACCTTTTTAAGGCCTTCCAGATCAGAAAAGATTATCGGTTTTACCTCATAGGAGGGTTTTTTGATGGTTCCTTTAAGCTCAATAGCGAGGCTGGTTTGCCCCAGGATATTAGTGAAGAATTTTTTCAATCCCTGCGATGCGGATACGAGATTGGGGTTAAATTCGGAAACAAGCAGAAAATTCAAATCGCCCTTAAGGGATATTCTTCCTTTTCCTTTTAAGCCCATCTGCGGCGCTTTTAGTTCAATGTTTTCAAAAACTATATTTTCCCCTTTAAAAATCAGATCGCTGTAGCCTTCCTCAAACTTTATTTCTTCGAATTCCGGTATGAACAGAAATTCTCCCATACCTTTTAAAAAGTTTATTTCCCAGATATTTCCTTCGTGAATGCTTACTTTTCCCGAGCCTTCCATTTTGTTAAAGGAGTTAAGGCCGTTATTCTCAAAATTCACATCCAGAGATAAAATGCCGCTTAATGAACTATTTTTTAGTTTGAGCTGTTTCCTTAAAATTTCCAAGTCCAGGTCATTTATAAGCGTATTTACGACTATTTTTTTGTTCAGGGAATCTATTTTTGTGCGTAATTCAATTTTGCCTTGTGCAACATTTGCAGCCAGCGGGCTTATAATCAATAAATCCTTATCTTTGTAAAGTTCAAGCTTTACTTCGCTTGCTTCAATGTTGTAGATTTTTAATTTTTCACCCAAACCGGCAAGTTTTATCTGCCATTTATCTGGGTGCAGGCCGCCAGTTAGCATAAACTTTGCATTAAGCACGCCGCTGGGGCCTGCTTTTTTAAGCCAGGCCGCGTTTATGCCGTAAGTATCTAAAAGCGGCACAATTTCGCTAAGTTCAATATACGTTAGGCCCTGTAATTCAAGTTCTTGTTTCTCTCTATGGAAACCTCCCTCAGCTTTAACTTGCGAATCCTTGGTTTTAATCGTTAAGGACTTGATTGCTATCAAGTCCTTAAGCTGTTTTGCGCTAAGGGTTAAATCAAATAAATTACTATTTGCAACAAGCTGTATATCCAAAGCGGAGAAGTTGTTTAGCTGAAATTTTCCTTTCCATGAAACGCCTTTGTGTGTAAAAGCGTATTCTTCAGCACTAAACTTATCGTTGGCAATGAAACCGTTTGCCCTGATATTTTCCATACCTTTATAGCTTGCATTTTTTATATTATAGTCTATGTAATATTCCAAATATTCATTTTTTAAATTAGTTTTAATATTCGCGCTAAGGCTGATATTTCCGTTTCCTTCATAGTCGAAGGTTTTAAGGGCTTTTAGATTGTCTGAATTTATAGCTTTGAGCGTTCTTACAAACTCCGTTATTTGCGGGTTAGTTTTTGCGTCAATTGTAACCTGGGAAGTTTCAAAATTTACTTCTGCGTTTGCAGTTATTGGAATTTTTGTTTGTGCCTCTTTATCTTTTTCCTTGCCGGCAGTTAAAAAGTCGGCAGTTAAATCAATAAGCTGCATTTTCTTATTATCCAGCGCAAAAGCCCCCTTTATGGAAGTTAAATTGTCCAGATAAGAAGGAAATTTTAAGCCGCCGTCAGTTAGCTCGCCGGTAATTTTATAGGTAATATTTCCTGCATCTTTATTGAATTGCATAGTAGCATGGACATTGCCTTTTACTTCAGCTTTTTCTTTTACCAGTAATAAATTGCTTAAATTGGCATCTCCTTTTAGGGAATAATTTTCTGTGCCCTCCAGGTTCAGCCTAGCATCTTTAAGATACCCGCCTTTTAGCGTTACCTGCGGAAAATAACTATTAAAATCACTTAATGCAATTTCTTTCAGTAAGGCAGAAGCTTTAAGCTCCTTTGAAGATAAATTATATTTTGTATTTATTACTATCTTGTCCTGCCACAATATTTTTGAGGTTATTTTAGGGTAATTCTGCAAGTCGGCGAAAACGGTTATGCCTTGAAAACTTTTCTTAAAAGCCGCTGCAGTATCCACAAAATCAAAATTTAATTTTTTAACGGTCAGGCTTTTTACAAGAAAAATATCTTTAGCGGTTTTTGCTGATTCTTTTACCGGCTCAACGCTCTCGGCTGGCGCCGGTTTTATTTGCGGCAGATTAAACGTATTATCAGCGTTTCTCTTAAGGGTAAAATAAACTCCCTCCAGATTTATTGAAAGGAAAAGTTTTTTACTGCTAAACAGTGATGGGTAAAATGGGCTGACGCGGACTGTTTTTATTTTTAAATAAGGAGTTTTTCCGTCTGTTTCAAATACTGTGGTATCTTTTAAATAAATCCCGCTTAGAATATTTACATTTATATAGGAAATTGTAATTTTTCTGCCAAAATTTTCTTCAACAAATTCTTTGGCGGCTTTGTTTATTTTTTCGGGGAGCAAGGTGCTTAAAACAAAATTTGCGGCTAAATAAAAACTGATTACCAGTATCAGAATAATCAATATTTTTTTCATTTTAAATTAATGGCTATAAGGAGCTTAAGGTAGACGAGCGTAATTTAATGCAAGTATACTTTTATGGTTTTATCCTGATTTTTAAGAAGCTCTCTTCTTCTAATTGTAAACTTTGCATTTTCTTTGGTTACTTTTGTTTTCCCAAGAAATATGTCTTTTACTTCATAAAAAGGCTTATATGTTTTTGCGGCAATAAAAATAACTTTTATTATCTTTCCGGACAATGAAAATTGTATTTCTATTGTATTGCCGGAGAAGTTTTGCGGCACCAATTTTGGATCAATGACAAGATCTCCGTAATTAAATTTTATGCCGAGAGTTTCTTCGAGCAATGTATGTATATACCAGGAGCTTGAGCCTGTAAGGTAAAGATAAAGCCCCTGGCCGCTATTGTTAAAATATTCAGGTATTACCGGATAAATTTTTGCCCTTTCGTTTGTCGCCATACTGTAAATAGAATTTATTGCCTCAAACCCTTCTTTTATAAATCCGCGCCGGTATAAGGCATTTGCCAGCATAACTACCATATGGCTGAAAAAAGCGCCGTTTTCCTTGTCACCGTAAGAAAAACCGAAGGCTCTTCCTAAATCAAGATACAAACCGCCAAAATCGGTGTTAAGGCGAAAGCCTTTTAATTCTTTATCATAGAGATATTTTTTTATTGAGGCCCAGGTATTTTTTATTTGTCCATTTGAGGCAACCCCGCTCATAATAGCAAAAACCTGGGAAGTAAGCATCATCCGTACGGTTTTGTTATGTCTACCCTCAACCTGTTTTCCTTTATTGTCGTAATAGCCGTTAAAAAAACCAAAGCTAAGCCATTCGTTTGCCCCTAACCAATCATTCATATGTTTAGATTTTTCTTCCAGGTCATAAATTAGTTTATCGATATCTATTTTAACTTTTTCTCCGCTTATATTTTTTGTTCTTTCAAGATATTCTTCAAGCTTTTTTTGTTTGTCCCTGTAATCTGCATAATTTATAGGTTTATCCAGCCTGTCCAGAAGGATTTTAAGTTCTTTGAGCAGCAAAACGCTTTTTACCTTTGTTCTTAGTTTATTAAGCAGCCTGCAGATATCGGATAAATTGTGCGCGTACATAAAACTGAAGGCAACACTTTCCCCGTTTTCTGCCGCCATATCCAGGCCGTCGTTCCAGTCGGCATTTTCAAGCCTTATTATATTGTGGCTGCCTACGTTAAAAAATTGCACTATTGTTTGTATCAGAATATGCTCGAGCACGCTTCCCGTATAAACTTTACCGTTCCTTGCGCGCAATAGGCTGTCTTTCTGTTTTAAGCCGGAATCTATATCTTTTGCTCTTTTTAGCTGGCAATCCCTGAAATAGGTGAGTTCTTCTAATAAAATTTCCAAGTCTGCATTTTTGTGGATGTAAGACGATAACGTAAGATATGGCCATATTCCATGATCCATCCATACGCGGCTGATACGGTTTCTATCAGGAATAAATTCGCCCCCGTTAGTTATCACTGTTGCGTTTGACCCATCAATGCGCACGCCTTTAAAATTATGTAAAATAAGCTCTTTTGCTTTTGAGTTTTCAGTTAAAAGAAGAGCAAGCGCATCCTGCCAAAGGTCACGCCAACCGCGCCCGCCTTTTCCGTAATCGAAATGGGGCAGGTAGGAGCAGCCAAAAAGCTTTCGCAGAGTTGGCTGTAGTTTGACCCAGATAAGCCAGTTATTATAGCTATCATTTTTAAAGTCAAAATTTAAGTTGGAAAGGTACTTAAGCCAGTAATCTTTGGTATCTTCAAAAGCATTTTTTATTTTTTGCGGCGAATCCAATTTTGAAAAAGTGTTACGTATGTTTTTAATATCGTCGCTTATGCCCATTATGAAAAAGAATGCTGTTTTCTGTCCGGGTTTTAGAACCTTTTCTTTGAACCTTAAACCGGCGCAGGCTTCTTTTCCGTCAAATTCCACTCTCTTTTCGTTTATTGGTTTTATGTCTTCTTCTATCGCCCCGGGGCTTATTAAATTTCCATCCTGACAAAAGTAATCAAGCGTCGGGAATTGCCCTATTGGGGCATTTTTTTCTCCTTCATAACCTAAGACGAAATAAATTGTTTTGTTGACTTTATGCCCGCGCTCATCGAAAACCATCGTAGGCTTAACAAATATTCCATATTTATCCAATTCAATTCTATTTAGCAATGAGGTAACATGCCTGTGGTCGCGTAAATTTTTTTCTGCTCTTGCAAATATAGGAATAAATGATGTTGCAGTTATAGTTAATTCTTTATCCGATACATTTTTTATATCCACCTGCATTACTTCAACCTTAAAGTCTTGAGGAATGAAATTAATAATTTCTATGCGCAAGCCTTCCGTATTTTTTGTGACTTTTTGGTAAAGCAGGCCGTATTCAGCAGTATCTTTATAGGGGTAAGAGCAGCGTATGGTTTTTTTACCGGTTTTTATGAAAAATTCCCTTCTGCACAGTAAATTATTTCTTACATCTTCGATGCTTGCCGGCTGCAAAAGGAAATGGTCATTATCTTCTTTGATGTCGCCGGCAAGATTTGGGCTTATTGCGCTTAGTATTGTTCCATTGCTGTTTGTTAGGGGAAAATAAAGATTATATTTTTGCGGATTTTCTACCGTAAAAGTGCCATTTTTATCTTTAAATTTATAGATCATTTAATCTCCCTGCTATAGTTTTTAAGACTTCAACCGGCGTTGAAGCGCCGCCTATTATGCCTATCGATTTAAATTTACGAAAACTATTTTCGTTTATTTTCTCTGATATTATCCAGAAGGAATTTTTGTTTATTTTTTTCGCCGCTTCATAAAGCCTTTTTGTATTTGCGCTTTTCTTTGAGCCGACAACTAATACTGCAGCGCATGTGGAAGATAATTCTTCTATCTCCTTCTGGCGAAGGCGCGTGGGATTGCATATTGTATTTATGAATAGAAGCTCTTCTGCGTGTTTTGCGAGTTTGTGCACGAGAGCTGTTACGTTCTCAAGCGTCTGCGTTGATTGGCACAAGACGCCTATTTTATTCTTAAGATTGCCTTTGAATTTATCAACTTCAGCTTTATTTTCCAGGATAATGCCATTTTTTATGTTGCCCAGTATCCCTTTTGTTTCTTCGTGGTTTCTGTCGCCTATTATGACAACTTGATATCCTTTTTTTTCAAGTTCCTGGGCTTTCTTATGTATATCTTTTACCATAGGGCATGTTGCATCCACTATGTTTAAGTCCATAGCACAAAGCGTCTTATAAGTTTTAAGAGGCTCACCATGGGCTTTTATGATTACGTTTGAATGAGCCGGCAGTTTCTCCAGCGAATCCGCCCTTCTTACTCCGGATTTTTCTATATCTTGGCATACGCCTTCATTGTGCACGAGCTCGCCTTTTATATAGACATTTTTATATTTAACAGCTGCTTCTTCAGCTATTTTGATAGCACGTTTTACTCCAAAACAGAAACCGCAGTTTTTGGCAAGGTATATTTTCATAGTAGTATATTCTACAATAAATTAGGTATTTTTCATTATAAATTTACTTATAGATTTTTACAATATGCTTGGTATAATCTATCATTATGAAGCGCATGTTATTGATTTTAGCTTTGGTGATTGTGCCATTTTGTGCTTATCCGGATGAAGCAAAACCTTTGGGTAATAGCGCCGTGGATACTGCCAATCAGGCTGTTTCAGTCCATCCCCGAAAAGAAGGCAGGATTTCGGTAATTGTCTTTTATTCTCCCCATTGCAAGATATGTATGGAACTTGAAAAAGAATTCCTTCCTCCGATAAAAGAAAAATATAAAAATAAAGTAACATGGGAAGACCTTGACACCTCAGCTAACTCTACTAACCTTATTAAGCTTATAACCTTAAGTGTACGGCTGAGAAATGATAATGGGCATATACCTTCTGTTTTGGTCGGGGACAATCTATTGATAGGAAGAGAGGAGATAAAAGCTAAACTGATTGATTCCATAGACCGCGCTTTAAAAACAAAAAAAAGCCCCCTAGGGTTTTTAAAAATAGAACTTCTTCAGGTATTTAAAAAAATTTCTATATTTACGGTAATTGCAAGCGGGCTTATCGACGGGATAAACCCCTGTGCTTTTGCGGTAATTGTTTTCTTCGTGTCTTTCCTTGCGGTATATGGCTACAGGAAAAGGGAAATAATTTACGTCGGCACTTCTTACTGTGCTGCGGTGTTTTTAACCTATCTCCTAATCGGCCTTGGATTTTTCAATTTCCTTTATTCATTATCTAATTTTTACTCTGTTATAAAAATTTTCTATTATTTTATCGCTGTATTTTGTTTTATCCTTGCCGGGCTTGCCCTCTATGATTTTTTTAAATTTAAAAGAACAAAACAAACAGACGGCATGATTTTGCAGCTGCCCCATTTTTTTAAAAAGCGCATCAATGAAATAATAGGCAAGCATTTACGTAAAAAGCAAGACGAGGGGGTTTTTAGCCTTTTAATAAGCGCTTTTGTAGTTGGTTTTTTTGTTTCTTTGCTAGAGGGCGCATGCACCGGCCAGGTATATCTGCCTACCATAGTGCTTATCCTGAAAAACACAAATTTACGCGCCTTGGCTTTCAGCTACCTTATCGTTTATAATCTTATGTTTATACTTCCGCTTATAATTATTTTTGTGCTCTCGCTCCTTGGCTTTAGTTCGCAAAGATTCAATAATTTTTTAAAAGAGAATATGTCCGGGATAAAATTTTTAATGTTTCTGTTATTTCTGTTTTTGGGGCTTGTAATTCTATGGATAAGCTAAAAATCTTTATATTATTTCTTTTCATTAGTTTTTGTTTCCTGGCATACGCAGAAGAGGAGGGAGAAGTCCTTGAGTATAATATAGGAGTAATTTCTCCTGAAAAAATATTCAAAAAAACTTACGAAATCAAAGATGAAATTAATAACGCAGTAAGTATGTGCGATTGCGTCGAGATAAATGTGGTAAGGCAGAAAGACTCTTCGCTAGTAGAGGTTGAATTTAACCCAGCCGGATATAAGGGCCTGACGATTGAGGAGATAAAACTTTTGGGTAAAAATAGCCGCATTATCACTTTAAGGTTAAGGGCATACGTTGAGGAGCCCAAGCCCGCCGGCTACGATAGCTTTAAGAATAAATTTCCCGGGAAAAAGTAAATACTAACGCCTTCACAGTTTCCAAATCCAAGCAATGAGCCTTCCTTATCTTCTTTTTTCTGATCGCAAAGGTAAAATCCGCAAACACCCGTTTTTAAAAATGGCTGTTTCAAGCCTTAATCTTTTTAAGCTGCCGCAAAGAAATGATTTAACAAAAATCCCCAGGGGGAGCTCTTTATTTTATCTGCCAGGGCGCGTGCCAGTAGGCTTTAACGAAACAACCGGAGAGTTCACTCCGCTTTTTGAGTTCGAAGGTAAACC